>NZ_BAAGPH010000004.1:0-45156 GCF_054784355.1 Alkalibacterium psychrotolerans
TTTAAGTGAGTAAGACCCCTGAAAGATGATCAGGTAGATAGGCTGGAAGTGGAAGCATAGTGATATGTGGAGCGGACCAGTACTAATCGGTCGAGGACTTAACCACACAATGTGGGTAAGGGTAATAATTGGTGTTGTTTCGTGTTGGTTAACTATCTAGTTTTGAGAGAACAAGGTTCTCCAATCTAACAATTAAAAGAGTCACTGTGCGGTGACGATGGCGGGAAGGATCCACCTGTTCCCATTCCGAACACAGCCGTTAAGCTTCCCAGCGCCGAGGATAGTGAAGGGTCTCCCTTTGTGAAAGCAGGACGTTGCCGTGCAGCTCTTTTTTTGTTATAATAGCTTTAACTTNCTACACGGTTAAACTATGCGTCCTTAGCTCAATTGGATAGAGCACCTGACTTCGGATCAGGCGGTTAAGGGTTCAAGTCCTTTAGGGCGCGTAAGCAATAGGACGATTTAAATAAACAATTAAAACATGTGATTCTCATCAACGTATGAGGACACATGTTTTTTTGTATTAAACCGCTACCCGTTCTATTGGAATGTATATCCACGGTTGCATCTCCCTTTTCATTTAAATAAATTATTGGTATAATTATGATTAGTCAAAAATAGTCAAACACTTATGGATGCTTGACATTCTATAGCAGAGGAGGATACTGATGGACTTGAAATTTAAAGGGAAAACCAATACACTTCGAGTCTAAGCATCAGTAGTGATCCGATATGGAAAATCAGAACATGACAGATATAATAGAAGCCTATTTAAAAAAAGTGCTGCAGCAGCAAGAACAGGTCGAAATCAGAAGAAGTGAAATAGCTCAACTTTTTGATTGTGTCCCTTCTCAGATTAATTACGTTATTAATACCCGATTTACGATACAAAGAGGTTATCTGGTTGAAAGCAAACGAGGTGGCGGTGGGTATATTCGTATTATCAAAGTACAGGTTCTCGATGACTTGGATATGCTGAATACTATGATAGAAATCATTGGTAAAAGTATTTCCGAAAAAGATGCTGATTCAGTTGTTCAGAAACTGTATGAAGAAGAGATTGTATCAAAAAGAGAAGCGAAATTAATGCTGGTTGCGATGGACAAGTCGCTATATACAGGGGATCGATTACTCGATAACCGCCTGAGAGCTAATCTGCTCAGGTCAATGCTGGCGAATTTAAAATACGAAGAACCTAAGAAACGAAAGGCGGACAACTCATGAATGAACTGTTTACAGAAAAAGCCAAAAAAGCTTTATTAATTGCCCAGGAAGAGGCTAAATCCTTCCGCCATCGATCAGTTGGAACTGAACATTTATTGCTGGGACTTATAATTGAAGACGAAGGTATCGCAGGTAAAACTCTTAGAGAATTGAATATATCAGAAGAGGACATTAAAGAAGAAATCGAGCACCTCTCCAGTTACGGTCCAAATCAGTCGACTCCAAAGAATGCGATTTTACCGTATTCTCCGAGAGCCAGACAGATTATTAAGTATGCAACGGATGAAGCGCGTCGCATGAAACGTCCGCTTGTCGGTACGGAGCATCTGCTGCTTGGTTTATTAAGAGATGAAGATATTCTCTCGGCCAAAATTCTCAACAATTTGGATGTAAATTTAGCAAAAGCCAGACAGCTGGTTCTGAAAAAACTAGGGTCACAGGACAAGTCACAGAAGGCCAAGCTGAATGGCAGACGCACTGTGAAATCTTCGCAGGGTACCGCCACGGGTGGCACGCCAACCCTTGATTCTCTGGCTAGAGACCTGACCCAGTTGGCTAGAGACAACCGTCTGGATCCAATCGTCGGAAGAAATAAGGAAGTTAGACGAATTATCCAGATTCTAAGCCGTCGTACAAAAAACAACCCGGTTCTTGTAGGTGATCCGGGTGTTGGTAAGACAGCTATTGCAGAAGGCTTGGCACAGAAGATAGTGGCCAATGAAGTTCCCCCCGTTCTTATGAACAAACGATTGATGACCCTGGACATGGGCTCGCTTGTTGCGGGTACAAAATACCGTGGTGAGTTCGAAGAACGAATGAAAAAGATTATTGATGAAATATACCATGATGGAGAAGTTATTCTCTTTATTGACGAACTGCATACACTTATTGGTGCCGGTGGAGCAGAAGGTGCAATTGATGCATCAAACATTCTTAAACCAGCTCTGGCGCGAGGAGAACTGCAGACAATTGGTGCGACAACGCTGGATGAGTATCAGAAGCATATTGAAAAAGATGCCGCACTTGAAAGACGATTTGCCTCTATTCATGTCGACCCGCCTACAGAAATGGAAGCAGAGGAAATTCTATTTGGCTTGCGTGAACGTTATGAATTACACCATGGGGTTAAAATACTGGATGAAGCTATCCGAGCAGCGGTTCATCTCTCCACCCGCTATATAACGTCCAGACAGTTACCGGACAAAGCGATAGATTTAATGGATGAGTCGGCATCAAAAGTCCGGATGGATCAAAGTGATGCCGCAACCCCTCTTTCTAAAGCAACTGAGAATTTAGAGAATCTTGTGCGCAAGAAAGAAGAAGCGATTCAGTCGCAGGACTTTGAACGTGCGGCACTCATACGCGAAAAAGAAATGCGCCAGCGAAAACGTCTGGAAAAACTTATTAAGAAAGAAACCCAGTCAACTGAATCCCAACTGGAAGTGACGGCTTCCGATATTTCCGAAGTAGTCTCACAGTGGACGGGTATTCCAGTCAATCAGATGGAACAGAAAGAAAGCACGCGACTCCTGAACCTTGAAAAAGTCCTTCATGAACGGGTTGTCGGACAGGAAGAAGCTGTGGTTGCTGTTTCTAAAGCAATCAGGCGGGCGCGCAGTGGTCTAAAAGATCCGAACCGTCCAATTGGTTCTTTCATGTTCCTAGGCCCAACAGGTGTCGGTAAAACGGAACTGGCTAAGGCACTTGCTGAATCAATGTTCGGCAGTGAAGAAGCTCTTGTACGTGTTGATATGTCAGAATTTATGGAAAAATACAGTACCAGTCGGCTGGTAGGTTCTCCTCCAGGCTATGTTGGGTATGATGAGGGTGGTCAGCTTACTGAAAAAATTCGTCAGAAACCTTATTCAGTGATTCTGCTGGATGAAGTGGAGAAAGCTCATCCGGATGTATTCAATATCCTGCTTCAGGTACTGGATGATGGCTTGCTGACTGACGGTAAAGGACGGAAAGTGGACTTCAAGAACACAATACTGATTATGACTTCCAACTTGGGTGCGACGGCTCTAAGAGACGAAAAATCTGTCGGCTTTGGTGCGATTGATAAGCGATTTGACCATGAAGCGATGGAAAAACGCATCAGGGAAGAATTGAAGAATGCCTTCAGACCTGAGTTTCTGAACCGGGTAGATGACACGATAGTCTTCAAGTCTCTGAACAAAGAAGAGTTGAGAGAAATCGTTAAACTGCTGACCAAAAATATTATTACGCGTATGGAAGAAATTGGTATTCACCTGAAGATTACTCCAGCAGCGATGGATGTTATTGCAGAAGCAGGTTTTGATCCGGAATACGGTGCACGCCCATTAAAACGTGCGATTCAAAATAAAATGGAAGACCGCTTAAGTGAAGCCTTGCTTGCAGGAGAAATAAGCCTGGGAGATAATGTCACACTAGGTGCTTCTAAAGGTGAAATAACCCTAAAAGTGAAAGAATCAAGAAACGATGCCAAGCAAGCAGTTAAATCCTAATCTAACAGGCGTGTGTCACATATTGTGGCGCACGCTTTTTCTCTTATGAGGGCATATTAGTTGGTTCATATTAAACTTTCTGTTAAGGTTAAACTAGAAAATAAGTGGAAGGTGGTAAACATATGAATCATAATGAAAAAATGGATGGCACACAAAAGAGTATTCTGATTGGTGTAGCGGTGGCTTTTCTGGTAGGTATAGTAACCTTCTTTTTTGCTTCTGATGAAGCAAAAAATAAAACTAAAGCGACAGTTAACAGACAGAAAGCGAAGTACTATGTAAGTGATAAATTCAATAATAAAAGTGCCAAGAGTCTTGTAGATAAGCTTTCAGATGATGAAGTCAATAAACTGCTAGGAACTGCAGATAAAGTTCATGATTTGGAAGACAAATTTTCAGATATGACTGCAGATCTAAAAGACTTTATGCACGACAAGAAAAAAGATGCAAAAAAAGCCTACAAAAAAGCTAGAAAATAAGCAAAAAAGAGGACCCCTTAAAGGCGTCCTCTTTTTTTATAGAATGAGCAGGTAACATAACAGGAGCTCGTGGTTGTTTTTTAAAGACAAGCCAGTGGTGTCATGGAAACGATCCATCCTGTACTGAAGAGTGTTACGGTGAATAAAGAGATTTTTCGCTGCGACACTGACATTACCCTGACTGTTCCAGAGTGCATGGATGAGTTCCCGCCAGTCGCTTGACTCATCAATCAGACTTTTCAGTTCCTTCATAATGGTACTTTTACCGGTCGCTTCTTTAGTAAAGTAACGGAGGGCGACATCGGGAAGGGAGCAGACCTGATGCGTCAGATGACTCACTTCCTGCTGAAAAATGGTCTGTTCTTCTTTTAAAACACGACGCAGTTGTTTATCCGGTGTCCAGAAATGGCCCACATAAGCATGGGTACGAACCGAGAAATCGTCTTCTAGAGTCTGAAGAATACCGGTGATTTCTTCCTCGGTAAACTCAGGTGCCGATGTATCTTGGATAATCAGACAGGTATCAGTCGTGACAAAGAATATATCAAGAACAGGTTCAAATAAGTGAGCAATGGAGTCAGTCCAGATGGAGTAATCAAACTGGGTGTCTATTTTTTCCAGAATCAGCTGGACCATTCGAATATTTCCGGTTGTTTTCGGGGGCGCTTCCCTTTTTCCTTCCAGATAAGCGGCCCATTTCGAATGTGAGACGGGGAACGTTGCAGGCTCGCTTTCCTGTTTCAAAAGGGTCAGCAGCTGCCATTCCTTATCACTTAAAGAGTCTGTTGGAATATGAATCCACTTGTTTTTATATGGGATACGGAATGTATCAGTATCCAAGAATGGGTAATCGGATAGTTGCAGGTTTGGGTAGAGTGATTTTAGTTTAGCGTAATCCAAGCAAGGGCCTCCTTTAACATACTAGTCTTATTTTACCATTGTTTAAACGAAAGAGAAACTAAGGTATAATGAAGAAAAATCGGTATGGAGCGAAAGAGACATGAGTCAGTTTACGGAAGAGGAAATCAGCAAGTACATGAACGAAGCAATTAAAGAAGCCAGAAAAGCTGAAGCGTTGGAAGAAGTGCCTATCGGGGCGGTTATTGTCAGAGACGGCGAGATTATCGGCAGGGGGCACAATTTGCGTGAGACCAGTCAGCAGGCAACGACTCATGCTGAAATGCTTGCCATTTCGGAAGCAAACAGAACTGTCGGGAATTGGCGCCTTGAAGAGTGCCATATGTTTGTGACACTGGAACCGTGTGTCATGTGCAGTGGGGCAATTGTACTGGCGAGGCTGAAGAGTGTTTATTACGGTCCCGCTGATCCTAAAGGTGGTGCAGTGGAATCGCTGATGAATGTCTTAGAAGATGAGCGGCTGAATCACCAGTGCGAAGTCCATAGCGGCATTGAGGAAGAAGAATGCCGTCTGCTTCTGACTAATTTTTTCAGGCAGCTGCGTGTCAAAAAGAAACAGTTAAAGAAGGAATCGGCTGACTGAGGGGCTGTTTAATTTAGAAATTACAGCTTCAATGATTCGGCCTCGCAGAACAGTAACGTAAAAAACGCTACTCCCATAAAGGGGTAGCGTTTTTCTATCTATTTAGAAATAAAAATCCTGATCCTTACTTAGCAGACATGTCCTTGTCTTTTTCAATCATTTTATCAAATGATGTGACTATTGCATTGGAGAAGTCACTCTGAAGCAGTGACAGAACGGCTTCCACAGTTATACCGCCTGGGGATGACACTTGGTCGATTAGATCCCACGGAGAGGAATCCGAATGCAGTGCTGTCTTCCCACTTCCCAAAACAGCCTGCGAAGCTATTTTTACAGCCTTGTCTTTAGGCATGCCATATTTTACAGCGCTTCTTGCAAGGGTATCGATAAACATAAATACCAGTGCGGGAGAACTTCCAGCGAGTCCAATAAATAAACTAAGCTGATCTTCAGGCAAAAATACGGTTTCTCCGACTGCTTTAAATAGGCGATCGGCTGTGTCTTTGTCTTTTTTCGAGACCGCAGCGTTTTCGCAAATGGCTGTCATGGAAGAACCAACTTGGGCATTTAAATTAGGCATGACACGCAGGATTTGCTTTTCTGATAAAAATTTAGTCAACCGGTCGGTAGGGTAGCCGGCTGCTACTGACAGAACCAGTTTGTTCTCAGGTATAGTCAGCTGACCGAGAACATTGTCAATCTGGTAGGGTTTAACTGCCAGAATGATGACATCCGAATGATCAACCACCTTCTGATTGGCATCTGCGCCTTTTACTTTCCACGCTTTTTCAATAGTTTTGCGGCTTTCCTTACGATGAGTTGAGAATATCAGCTCATCTTTTGAAATAATATCGTTAGTCAACAGCCCCTTGGCAATTGCCTGAGCCATGTGACCAAACCCAATAAATCCAACGTTCATTAGTCGTCACTCCTTTATCACTGATTATTATTATATTGTAACATATTAGAAACAGAGGACAGGTTGATTAATAATAAAAGGAGTCACTCTCTTCTAAAGCGATTGCAATTCAGATTAGAATAATCATTAGAAAGTTTTAATAAAATACGTTGACTTAATGCTCAAGGCTTGCTAGTATTACTCTCATACTACATATTTGAGGAGGCAGACAAATGAGAAATAGATTAAGACAGTCATCATGTATAGGTTCTTATTTGGATGTGTATGCATCTGCGTCTGCAGCACTCACTGATTTATTTATTATTATTATCTAGCCAGGATTCTAATCTGTAAAGATGGAGTCCTATTTCTGCAACTTTGGAAAGTGGGCTCAGGTAATGCATACAGCAGCCAGCCTACTTGTTAATGAGTAGGCTGGCTTTTTATTATGGATTAACTGATTCATTAGTGAAGATGCTCAGTTAGACGAGAGAATACACCTGAATATGTAGATCAATCAGAAAAAAGAGGAGAGTTTAATATGAAAGAGTATGTAAAAGATAATTTACTTAAAGTATCATCGGGGGTAGCAAATGCTATTTTTGTTACGATAGGTATCGGCTTTTTATTCGGCACTATCGGAGATATGCTCGGCTTATCCATATTGGTGACAATAGGAGGAATCACACGTGTTTTACTCGCTCCGGCTCTTGGTGCTGGTATTGCTTATAATTTAAAAGCCAATACGCTGACCTTATTCGCAGCCATGGCGTCCTCGACAATTGGTGGAGGAGCGGTTGAGTTGACAGAGGCCGGCTTCACTCTCGTGGGAGGGGATCCAATTGGTGCATTGATAGCAGGGACTATCGCCACGTGGGTGGGGAAGAAAGTGACCAATACTTCTCCGCTTGACATGATGGCTATCCCGACATTATCCTTGCTGGCTGGAGGATTAGCCGGTGCAGGATTAGCTCAGGTCATCACCCCAATCCTTTTAACCGTCAGCGAACTGATATCTGCAGCTGTAGCAGGTAGCCCGATAATTGGTTCGTCAGTTATGGCAGCACTGTTTGGGTTGTTTTTAATGTCGCCTCTATCATCTGCTGCATTATCAATTGCCTTGGCTATGAGTCCTATGGTAAATGGAGCGATGCTGATTGGAACAACAGCTCAGTATTTCTCGTTCTCGATTCTATCCTACAAGGAAAACGACCTGGGTGGTTACGTTGCCCAGGGCTTGTGCACACCCAAAGTGCAGCTGCCGAACATTATCAATAACCCCATGATTTTAGTTGGTCCGACCATCGCTTCATTGGTATCTGCGCCCATAGCTACGATGGTATTCGGTTTTGAAACGATACCAGAAATGGGAGGCGTTGGATTTGCTGCCGCTGTTGCTCCACTTTGGGTAATAAATAATTTAGGCTTGAGAGGACTTAGTGTATACTTGTTCTGTGGGGCAATTCTCCCTATAATAATAACGTACACTGTAAATAAGCTGCTGTATGCTTCCAAAGTGATAAAAACGGGAGACATGGCGGTCACAGTAAGCTGATTTAAAATGGGGATTAAAGCTGCTGAAAGTTTAATAATAGATAGGGGAAAAAGATAGATGATTGAAAACAGTAAGACAGCGAACATCGATTGGGAAAATTTAGGATTCAGTTATAGTAAAACGGATTACCGCTTTATCTCGCACTATAAAAATGGTCAATGGGATGAAGGTGAGTTGACGACAGACAATCAGCTACATATTTCTGAAGGCTCAACTGCCCTTCATTATGGACAGCAATGTTTTGAAGGGATGAAAGCCTACCGTACATCTGACGGTTCGATTAACCTGTTCCGTCCATATGAGAATGCCCGACGCATGCATAAAAGCTGCGAACGCCTGTTGATGCCGGCTTTTCCGGAAGAAGCCTTTGTAGAAGCCGTTAAGAAAGTCGTACGTGCCAACGAAGAATGGGTACCGCCGTATGGAACAGGTGCATCTCTCTATATTCGTCCTTACATGATTGGTGTAGGCGATAATATAGGGGTAAAAGCTGCGGATGAGTATATTTTTTCCGTATTTGCAATGCCTGTGGGATCTTACTTCAAAGGCGGCTTAAAACCTGCTAATTTCATTGTCAGCGATTATGACCGTGCAGCACCGAGAGGAACCGGAGCTGCAAAAGTCGGCGGCAATTACGCGGCGAGTCTGCTTCCTGGGATAGATGCGAAATCACGCAGTTTCAGCGATGCGGTATATCTTGACCCAGCCACGCATACTAAAATAGAAGAAGTTGGAGCAGCAAACTTCTTTGGAATCACACATGACAATGAATTCGTCACACCTCAGTCACCATCCATTTTACCGAGTATCACCAAATACTCCTTATTGTGGCTGGCTGAACATCACTTGAATCTAAAAGCAAGTGAAGGTGACATTAGAATTGATGAACTGGACCGATTCAAGGAAGCTGGCGCTTGCGGAACCGCTGCTGTTATCGCACCCATCGGTGGCTTGCAGGAGGGAGAAGACTTCCATGTGTTTTATTCGGAAACGGAAGTTGGACCTGTGACGCAACGGCTATACAATGAACTGACAGGGATTCAGTTTGGAGACATTGAAGCACCTGAGGGATGGATAGAAAAAGTATAAACGATAATATGAAGCATTCACATATACTGAAAAGGAGAGAAAACCATGAGCATGCTGAAAGAATTTAAAGTGGAAACTGACAGCAAACAGGCATTTATCTTACTGGACACATATTTGAATGATATTCTTAAAGAAAGTGGCGTCAGAGAAGGGATAATGGTGGTCTTCATCCCTCATACAACAGCTGGTGTCACCATTAATGAAAATGCAGATCCGGATGTAAAAAAAGACTTGAAAAAAGCACTCGATGATACCTTCCCTAACCATGACTATTTTGTCCATGCAGAAGGGAATTCTGACGGTCATATGAAATCGTCTCTTGTCGGGGCAAGCGAGACTATTCTGATTCAGGACGGTAAACTAGTACTGGGAACCTGGCAGAGTATCTACTTCACCGAATTTGACGGTCCGCGTACACGGAAAGTTTTTGTAAAGATTATAGAAGGATAATGACATAAAAGCTTATCAGAAAGACTGTAAGCAGCTGAGAGAATGTGCTGTTTGTACCGTCTCTGATAGGCTTTTTTTCGTATATGGTTCTAGAGACCGATGTAGATGTATTCCTAATAATGTATAATATAAACAGTAAACAGTTACGGAAAATAAAATCAAAGAAGAGGTGACTTATGCTTGAAGTAAACGCACTACATAAATCTTTCGGTAGTTTAAAAGCAGTCGAAGATATTAGCTTTACCATTAAGCCAGGGGAAATCATGGGGCTGATTGGTCAGAATGGAGCAGGAAAGACGACCACATTCCGAATCATTTTAGACTTGCTGACGGCTGATAAAGGAGAGGTGCTTTGGAATGGACAGCGCATCTCCAAGAAAGTATTCAATACAATCGGGTACTTGCCGGAAGAACGAGGCCTTTACCCCAAAGTATCCATTGAGGATCAGATTCTGTATTTTGCTCAGTTGAGAGGAAGAAAGAAGCAGGATATCAAGCCCTTAATTGACGACTGGCTGGAAAAGTTTGATGTAAAAGGGCAGAAAACAGATAAGGTAAAGACTTTATCAAAAGGGAATCAGCAGAAAGTTCAGTTAATTTGTACTCTCATCCATCAGCCTGAACTCATTATTCTGGATGAACCCTTCAGTGGTCTCGATCCGGTCAATGCCGAACTGCTCGAAGATGGCATTAGAGAAGCTCAGGCCAACGGTGCAGCCATCATTTTTTCCAGTCATAATATGAACAATGTGGAAGAACTGTGTAACAGTCTGATTATGCTCAAAGACGGCAGACAGGTGTTAAACGGTTCGCTAAAGGAAGTCAGACAGCAGTTTGGCCGAACAAAATTGTTTTTAGAGTCCGATTTATCTCCAGAAGCACTGATGGCAATCGAGGGTGTAAAAAAAGTGGAACAGAGTCGTGATGGACTGGATATTGTTTATCTATCCGATCCAGAAGTGGGACGCGTTATTTTTGCAGAAGCGACTAAAAACGGCTACATCCCGACCTTCAGTCAGCAGCCGCCGACACTGGAAGAGATATTCAAAAGAACGGCAGGTGTAACAAATGAATAAATTCTGGATTATCACTAAAGAAGTGTTTAAGAAAAACATCAAGTCATTCGGTTTCTTAGCTATGGTATTGATTCCTCTTATTATTATCGGCTTTTTAGCTGGCTTAGGGTATTATTTTTCGCAGGAAGCAGCCAATGCTGAAGCTGTACCAATAGCTGTCCTGACTGAAGATGAAAGTCTTCAGCTGGTATTAACCGAAAACGATTGGAATATTGAAGTGGATGAGAGTATTACGACTGAAGACGCTGCAGATACTGCTCTTATAAATGATGAAATCGAAGGGTATATTGTAGCTGAATCCGACGGGGCTTCAATAGAAGCAAGCGTTATTCATACAGATGGAATGTCTCAGATTATGCCTTTAATCTCAGAAGCATTGACGACCCATCAGGCGATGCTCAGAGCCGAACAGCTCGGTCTGTCTCCTGAAGAAGTTACCTCTCTGTATGCTCCAGTTGCTATAGACGAGCAGGTGGTGTCTGTTACAGAAGGATCTTTGACTGAAGAAGACCAGCTAGACCGCATGGTGCAGGTCTGGAGTGCTTACGCCGTCAGTATTGCCATCATGGCATTTATTGTCACCTATTCCGGAATTATTGCAGAAGAAGTGGCCAATGAAAAAGGCACCCGTATTATGGAAATTATTTTGTCCAGCGCCAGTGCCACCCAGCACTTTTTTGGAAAACTGGTTGGCGTCAGTATGGTGATGCTGACTCAAATAGCGATTTACGTTGTTGCAGCAGTTAGTGCTTATTTTTACTTTAGGGATACCGAGTTCGTACAGGGGTTGATTGGGGGCCTTGATATAGTCGCCATGCTTCAGGAACTGCTAGGCTACACTCTCATCTTCTTTATTGGAGGGGTGCTAATGTATGTTATTCTAGCTGCTTTCTTTGGTTCACTGGCCACTAAAATGGAAGATGTAAACAAGGCTGTAACACCGATTGTCTTCGTTGCCCTCGCAGGCTTTTATATCGGTATGTTTGCCTTTAATTCGCCAGAAAATACTGTTTCTGTATTCTTTTCCTACTTCCCGTTATTCACGCCATTTGTTATGCCGTTCAGAATTGCTGCTGGAACCGTGGGCACAGGAGGAATTTGGTTGTCGATAGTGGGAACAGCAGCTTTCACTCTCTTGATAGCTGTGGTCTCTCTCGCGTTCTACCGTTCAAATGTTCTTGTTTATTCGGATACGAATATTATCGGTACAATGAAACGGTCCTGGAATATCATGCAGAGTAATAAGAAAGCTAAAGCTATGCAATCTAAAAATTAAGTCAGGAAACCCCACTGCAGATTGGTTGCAGTGGGGTTTTACAGTGTATGTCAATGCATGAATGAAATGGGGACAATTCTGGCCCGGCCAGAATGTTCCTAATTTTAAAGAGGTTTGGTTTGCTTTATATAAGTAGGTTGAAAAGTCTTTCTATTGCCTACCATATTAGGGAACTCACATGGGGACACTGCAATGAGTTAGTAGAATAATGGAAGATAGCATCAAGTCAGTGGTGTAAAGATAGATGAGTTAGTAGAATAATGGAAGATAGCATCAAGTCAGCAGGTTAAAATGATTTGAGTTAGTAGAATAATGGAAGATACAAATAAGTCATTTGATGTATGGCTGCTGAGTTAGTCGAATAACGGAAGATACCACTATGTCGTCCAATTAATACACATTGAGTTACCCGATTAATCCCCATGTGCTCTGAGAAATCTCGAGAAATGGCTTAAATTTGGACAAGCTTTACAATATTAATCCATAATTGCCCCATTAATCATTAAGAGGTTAATATTCGTAATATTATTAAGGCAGTAAACAAACAAATTGATAGTAACCCTTTTTATATTAGTGTATAATGAGAATGAGGTGAGAGAATTGTTAAAATATAGTGAATTAACGGAAGAGGATAAACGCAAACGTCACAAAATGATTATGCATTGGCCGGCTTTTCTGATCACTATTTTTCTAATGTTCAGTGAAGTGAATTATGCTGCCATCATGACCATGTATACCGGCTTGATAGTGATAGAACTTGTGATATTTGGACTTCTGGATATCAAATTCAATTATTCGCTAAAGGAATTACTTATAGATACTATGTATCTCCTTTTGATGACTCTCACTGTAGTGTACTTAGTGACACCTCTTTTCTTGTACCTGCTGAATGATTGGACTGCTACGAATTATATTTTTACTAACAGCATCAGACTAGCCGTCTCTTTTATTTATTACCACTTGTTCTGGTACAGCTATATTAATCTCTCAATTAAAATCAAAAAAAACCCACTTCTGAAATGGAAATGGGAGGTAACACGTCTTATAGCTTCTGATAAGAAGCGTTTTGCCGTAAAATAAAAAGCAGTACTGGCTCACTAACTGATGACAGTCTACCGTTCAGGTTTTAAGAGAACGCAGCGACTGCCATTACGGCTGTGTACCAGTACTTTTTTTGTTGAACTTATAGTAAAATTAACAGACCGGAGTAGAGGACAAGACCGGTCATGAATGAAGTCAGTCCATTCCCTCTGCAGGCAGGGAGCTCATCTTTCAAGGCATTCAGTACCAAGCCACCTGCAACAAAAGCTTCCAGCAGACCAATATAGGTATGAGGAATGGTCAAAATCAATCCGATTCCCCAGCCCAAAAGCACTGAGATAACCAGCAAGTTAAGGCCGTAGCGGTCATAAAGTGATTCAAAGTGATGGCGTAGCACCCAGTCATTTGTCAGGAAGTGAATACCAATGGCCACGAGATAAAGCAGGGCTGTAATGGATGATTCAAACAAATGATGGGAGAGTAAGAGTCCAACAATAAAATTATACAGAAAATAAGATCCGATATGTGCCCAGAAAATTCCCGAGGTGTGAGCGTTCTTTTTAATTAGTTTGATTCTGGACGATTTCAGACCGAGTTCAAGAAAATAAAACACCACAATACCCAAGAGCATGGAACCAAATATTATATGGGACGCATTCTGGGATGACAAATGGAATGTCTCCATTACTTCGTGTTCATAGGCTTGGACGGTCGGCAGCAAATGAAAGAATACATAAGCTAGCGAAATGCCGCCTACAAATGAAGTAAACTGATTGACAGAAAAGAGGCGAAGTTTAAAATGTCTTGATGACAAGTGAATAAATGAAAAACCTAAAGCAACAAATAGACTGGTAAATGGCACGATAATTCCTTCTTTCAATAAGTATGAAACGCTGTGAGCGAACATATTATAGTCCTCATAGTGGGGGGTGTCAATCGGTTTTCATGAAAATTTCTGAAAATAAAACTAGACACAAGGAGTCGATGATTTAATGGAAGATATTAAGGTGCTATTGGCGAAATACAACAGGCTGGAAACAGAGCGACTGATACTTAGACCGGTTACTTTGAAGGATGCGGAAGACATGTTTGAGTACGCCAGTGATGAGGAGACCACGTACTATGTCTTTGACAGACACGAATCTTTAGAAGAAACAGAAAAAGCCATCGTCAATTATTTTGTAAGTGACCCGTTCGGGAAGTACGGCATTGAACTGAAAGAGACCGGTAAAATGATTGGGACCATCGACTTAAGGGTGAAAGGACGAGATAAACGAACCATAATGGGCTACACGTTGAACAAAGCCTATCACGGCAAAGGCTATATGACTGAAGCGGGAAAACGCCTGCTTGCTTTGGGTTTTGAGACACTGGGACTGGAATGCATTGCTGCGCTTCACGATGAACGCAACGCTGTGTCCGGAAAAGTGATGGAGCGTTTGGGTATGACAAAAGAAGGCACGCTTCGGCATGTCGCTAAATGGAAACAGGGGGAATGGTTTAATGACGTCTACTATTCCATTTTGAAATCGGAGTACGATGTACAGCAAAGGTCTCACTAATAGGGGGTATCGCTTGCACTACCTGATGCCTACTTTTTATACTGGTAGTAACAACGACTACTAAGGAGGAGACAAATGGAAGTTACACGAGCGTTTCCGAAAGAAGAAGGTCTGGAAAACGGCTTAAAGGTTTTACGAGAAGGCTATATGTATGCACCGAACCGTCACCAGATCTATAAGTCAGATGCCTTTGAAACAAAATTATTGGGGCAAAAGACGATTGTAATTGGTGGAGAAGAAGCGGCCAAACTGTTTTATGATGAAAGCAAGTTCAAACGGGAAGGCGCTGCACCTGAACCAGCCAAAGCAACATTGCTCGGAAAAGGTGGTATTCAGGGCCTGGATGATGAGGCGCATCGCCACCGAAAAAAACTGTTCATGGATATGATGTCCAAAGAACGCATTGAAATTTGGGCGAAGCTTGTTGAAAAGCATTTGCTCAAAGCGACAATGAAGTGGCTCGAGAAAGACTCCATCGTTTTTTATGAAGAAAGTCAGAAAGTTCTGACTGCAGCTGTGTGTGAATGGGCAGGTGTTCCGTTGCCGGAAAAAGATGTGGATAAGCGGACGAAACAGCTAGTCAGCATGTTTGAATCGCCTATGGCAGCCAGCACGCGTCATATAGAAGGACGCATCGGTCGAAAGCAGGCAGAATCCTGGTGCAGCGACTTGATTGAACAAGTGAGAGAAGGAACTTTGGAGCCTAAAGAAGAAACGGCTTTATACAGAGTAGCCTGGCACAGAGAGCTGGATGGTAACCTGCTTGATCTTAAAACAGCTGCCGTTGAATTGCTGAATGTACTTCGACCTTCTGTTGCGATTGCCATCTACTTTGCCTTTACTGCTTTGAGTCTTCACCAGTTTCCTGAAGAAAAAGAGAAGCTGAACGGGGACAATCCTTACTATCTGCATATGTTCATTCAGGAAATCAGACGGTATTATCCATTCTTCCCATTCAACGGCGCAATCACGCGAAAAGATTTCGTCTGGGACGGTTACGCATTTGAAGAAGATACGCTTGTCATTCTCGATTTTTACGGGACCAATCATGATCCGCGCATCTGGGAAAAGCCAGAAGAGTTCAGTCCTGAGCGGTTCAGCGACTGGCACACGAGTCCAACTGACCAATTACAGATGAAACTGGTCGCACAAGGCGGGGGCGACTACGATACAGGCCACCGTTGTCCGGGAGAATGGAACACGGTGCGGGCAATGGAAATCCTGACTGACTTTTTAACTAACAAAATAACGTATACCGTGCCGGATCAGGATATCGGCTACAGTATGGTCGATGTACCGACTGTTCCTAAGAGCGGCATGATTCTGGAAAACATCGATTTAAAAGACTGAATTGTCTAGGAGGATTATCTTGAAAAGAGTGCTTAAAGTTATTCTGCTGGTGTTAATAGGCTTAATAGGCGGTATGGGCGGTTCGCTCAAACAGTCTGAACAAGCCGATAAAAGTAGTTAACAAATCATATAAATAGGAAAACACGTTCCAGCGCATTCTGTAAGTATGGATGCTGTTGGAACGTGTTTTTCTATTATTTTAAAAAGTTTTTAATAGAACCGTACGCTTTACTATTGCCAACAGGTAAACTTGTATCGAATAGCTCTATTCGGTATGAGTTTCAGTGTGAATCGGGAAAACTTGTTTCGATTAGACGCAATCGGGAGAAGATTTAGAACGATTGTGCCAAACTTGTTTCGAAAATGGCTGAATCGGCATGAGTTTATGCTCTTTAACCTTCTACTTTTTTCGAATAACCTTTTCCCGTTCAAATACCCTTAATCAGATCCCACAAAGTTCACTGCTTAAATTTGACGTAGCAATAGAGATACCCTGCATGGTATACTGCCAGTTGAATAGGAGTGATTACAATGAAACAGTTTCTCTGTCCCGCTTTAAGTATCGGCTTTTACCTGCTGTATTTTGTACTGCTGCAGCTAATCGTACTACTTTTACCTGACTCTCTTTTAACCACTATATTTATAATCAGTTCAGTATTTCTACTGATTCCTTTCATAGCTTCGAAATCTAGTGCTTTAGTGATGAGAAAAATAAAAGGGGCCAGCTGCTCGATTTAATTTAATTAATCATGTGTAAGCCAGTGCACTGAGTATGAGGCAACTTTTCGATCAATCCAATCACCGATTTTGAAAATTCACTGGAAAAAGATTGAGTTCTATGCTATTATAATAAGTGCCGCAAGGCCTCATGGCAATGGTGGGCGTATGAACCGTGTCAGGTCCGGAAGGAAGCAGCACTAAGTACTGCTCCACCATGTGTCATGTGATACATAGTGATGAAACATGCACGTTATTCATAGAAAGATGTTCCTTATCATGAGGGCATCTTTTTTTTTGGATAATTGACTAAATTTCTTTTTAAATTCAGCTGATTTTGACCTATAATAAAGAAGTGAAGGCAACAAGGAAAAGAGGAGAAAAATGAGTTATCAAGCTTTATATCGCGTATGGCGTCCACAGCGCTTTGAAGATATAGCGGGCCAGGAAGCCGTTACGAAGACACTGCGTAATGCATTAAGTCACGGGAATACAAGCCACGCTTATCTGTTCTCCGGACCGAGGGGAACGGGGAAAACGAGTGCGGCTAAAATTTTTGCCAAAGCCATGAACTGTAAGTATGCAGTTGACGGGGAACCGTGTAACGAGTGTGACATTTGTCAGTCGATTACTCAGGGAAGCCTGCCGGATGTCATTGAAATCGATGCAGCGAGCAACAATGGTGTGGATGAAATAAGAGACATTAGAGAAAAGGCCAATTATGCGCCGACTCAGGCTGATTACAAAGTATATATTATCGACGAGGTCCACATGCTCTCGATGGGAGCGTTCAATGCCTTATTAAAAACGCTAGAAGAGCCGCCCGTCAATGTGGTCTTTATCTTAGCGACAACGGAGCCGCATAAAATTCCGCTCACGATTATCTCGCGGACACAGCGCTTTGATTTCAGACGAATTGCTCCTTTAGACATTGTGCGCCGTATGACCTTTATTCTGAATGAAAAACAGGTCGACTTTGAAGAAGATGCGCTGCTGGCCATTGCTAAGGCAGCAGAAGGCGGGATGCGGGACGCTTTAAGTATTCTGGATCAGGCACTTTCCTTTTCGAATGGAACGATAACGCTGGATGAAACGCTGCGTATAACGGGTAGTGTCACGCAGGAACTGCTTAGCGAATATGTCCGAGCCTCACTCGTCAATGATACGGAAAAAGGTCTGTCGCTTCTGCACTCGATTCTTCAGGAAGGGAAGGATGCGAACCGCCTGGCTGACGATACCATCTTGTTCTGCCGGGATATTCTGATTTATCAGAAAACTCAGGAAGAAACCGTGCTGAAAATGAGCAAAGTCAATGAGCAGTTTACCCAACTGGTCAAAGATGCTGAGGCCGAAAAAGTGTATGAAATCATTCGTGTAATGAACCACACCCAGCAGGAAATGCGGCAGTCGAGTCATGCTGAAGTTTACCTTGAAGTGGCTACCGTGCGTTTGACCCAGCCTAGTCCGAATCAGCAAGTGGTTCAGGCGAATGGTGGGGGAGTTGACGACAAGGAAGTCAGTGCACTCAAGGCAAAAATGGCTCAGATGCAGAAAACACTGGAACAGATGCAGCAGTCACAGGCTCCTGCAGCGCAACAGATTCAGAAGACAGCCCGCAAGGCCAAAAAGCAGCAGCAGTTCAAAGTAAATAAAACTCAGGTCTTTAATGTCCTTGAAAAAGCGACCAAAGATGACCTGAACCGTCTGAAAGAAGTCTGGCCTGATTTAATCAGTTACCTGCCGGCCGGACAAAAGGCCATTCTAAAGACTTCTAAACCCGTTGCGGCCAGTCCTCATGGGTTGGTTGTCACCTTTGATTATGATATTCTATGTGAGAGAGCCTCAAGCGATACCTTTTTAATCGAGTCCATTGGGGATTATCTCGAAAAAGTCATCGGGCACCGGGCTGACATGTGCAGTGTACCGGCTGACCAGTGGCCAACTGTCAGACAGGCCTTTATCCAGCGAATGAAAAACAGTTCGCCCGAGGAAGAAGCAGAAACGGCTCCTGAAGAGCAGTCTGCTGATTCGGAAGAAGACTCTGTGGTCAGTGAAGCCATCGATATTTTTGGAAAAGAAGCAGTAACGATAAAAGACTAAATGGAGAGGACGAAACTACATGCGTGGTGGAATGGGAAATATGCAAGGTATGATGAAAAAAATGCAGAAGATGCAAAAAGAAATGGAACAGGCTCAGGAGACATTGAATCAGACAGAATTTGTCGGTACAGCTAATGACGACTTAGTATCTGTTACATTTACTGGAGACAAAAAACTTCAGAAAGTATCTATCAAAGAAGATATTGTGGATCCTGAAGATGTGGAAATTATTGAAGACCTGGTTCTTCTGGCAGTGAATGACGCTCTGACTAAAATTGACGAAGAAACTGAGAAATCAATGGGTAAATACTCTAAAGGTCTAGGCATTCCTGGAATGTAAAAGAGGACATTTGAAGACTGTAAAGTCAGGGCTGATGTCTGACTGATTTTACAGGAGAAAGGATACGGTTATGCATTATCCAGAACCGATTGCACAGTTAATGGACAGTTACATGAAATTGCCAGGAATAGGGGAGAAAACAGCTGCCCGCCTGGCTTTTTATACGGTAAATATGAATGAAGATGACGTGACGCGTTTTGCAAAGTCGCTCATCAGTGTAAAACGCGATTTGACTTACTGCTCCGTCTGCGGAAACATGACGCAGAACGATCCATGTGACATCTGTCAGGATAAAAATCGTGACCAGTCCCTTATACTCGTTGTCGAACAGGCAAAAGACGTGATTGCGATGGAAAAGATGCAGGACTTCAGAGGCCTGTATCATGTGCTGCATGGCGTCTTGTCTCCGATAGAAGGGACTGGACCGGAAGATATCAATATCCCGGTACTTATCAAGCGACTTCAGAAAGACGAAGTGAAAGAAGTCATTATTGCAACGAATGCAACGGCAGAAGGCGAGGCGACAGCGATGTATTTGTCTCGTCTGATTAAGCCGGCCGGCATTAAAGTGACGCGACTGGCACACGGTTTGTCCGTCGGAAGTGATATTGAATACGCGGATGAAGTGACACTGCTGAAAGCAGTTGAAGGTAGAAGAGAGATGTAGGATTAGAATAATGGGATTATTTAGAAAAAAGCACCAGTTAAAAAAGACGTATGACCAGAAACTGATAGATCAGATTCAAAAGCAGAAAGAGTTTTATGAAAATGCAAAGGGTATGGAGCGCTTGATGATTAAAGAGCATCCAAAATGGGATGCGGAACTCAAGCTTCAGAAAGCCAAGTATTTTTACCTGTTCAAAGAAGCACGAATCAGAAAGGTTCAGGGAAACCTCTTAAAATAAAAAATAGTAAAATACCGCTCAGCATCACACGTCAAAAGGATAGATATCATTTTCCTTTCAAAATGACGAACTGTGCGGTGCTTTTTTATGGTTTTTGATAAAACATCTACCGAATAGAGCTAATCGACACGAGTTTGCACTATTTATGATAAAACTCATGTCGAATAAAGTTAATCGGTACAAGTTGGCATTGATTTTAGTAAAACTTATGCCGAATTGGAGTTAATCGACACGAGTTTGCACTAATTCCAGCAAAACTTGTACCGAAAAGACTTGAAGAAAAGATAGCCGCTGCTTAAGCCGCAGTAACAGTCAGTATTTCAGCTGATGATGCACTAAAAGATGAAGAAAGCTGTCAGTAAGACAGCTTTCGACACAGTAAAAAAAGATAGTTTAAAATGCATGTGTAATCGATTCTATAAACGAATGGACAAGACGGTTGAATCTACCGTATAATAGAAACAAGAATACAGTAAGTATATTAATGGAGGAACACAAGTGAAAGGTTTATTTATCACCATTGAAGGTCCAGATGGTGCAGGAAAGTCAAGTCTGGTCAAGCGTCTGAACGCGGCTGTTGTCGCGCATACCAAGCGCCCGTTAGTGATGACACGAGAGCCGGGCGGAAGTGAGATTGCGGAAGAAATCAGAGAAATTATTCTTAATCCCGTACATACAAAAATGGACGCCCGTACCGAAGCGCTTCTTTTAGCGGCAGGAAGACGTCAGCATGTTGTGGAAAAAATTCGTCCCGCTCTCGATCGTGGGGACATTGTACTCTGTGACCGTTTTGTCGACAGCTCGATTGCCTACCAAGGAAAAGCCAGAGGTATCGGAATGGACGAAGTGAGAGCGATTAATGAATTCGCAATAGAAGGACTGAAGCCTGACACCACACTTTATCTGGACGTTGAGGCCCGTATCGGCCTGGCTCGAATTATGGATAAAAAATCCAATCGTGCTCAGGACCGTCTGGAACTGGAAGAAGTAACCTTCCATGATAAAGTGAGAGAAGGCTACAAGGAAATCATTGCACAGGATCCCGACCGTTTTGAGATTATAGACGCTTCTCAGGATGAAGAAACTGTGTATCAGCAAGCATGGGAAAAAATTCGCTCATTAATTAGTGAGTAAAGACAAACAGGAAGGATGATTACGATGAAATTAATCGTTGCAATTGTTCAAAATCAGGATAGCAAACGTTTGGCAGATGAATTTGTGGAAAATGGCATCAGAGCGACAAAACTATCTTCTACAGGTGGGTTTTTACGTTCAGGAAACACGACATTTCTGTTAGGAGTAGAAGACAGAAAAGTGGATGACGTACTGGAACTGATCAAGGAAAACTGTTCAACTCGAAGCCAGACAATGATGAGTCCACCGTCTTATGACTTTACACTTGAGTCTGACCTGACTTATCCAGTTGACGTTGAAGTAGGCGGAGCCACACTCTTTGTCCTTCCAATCGACCAGTTTTTACAATTTTAAATAGTAGGAGACTAGACATGTCTACTCAAAACACCAGACAGCCGAGCATTCAGCGGCTGTTTCTTCAGTTAGTAACCAATCAGACACTGCAGCATGCCTATATTTTTGAAGGCAAGGCCGGCACCGGGAAAAAGGAAATCGCTCTGTGGGTAACCCAGACGCTTTATTGCAAGGAAGCCGACAAAGACGAAGGGGCTTGTTTGACTTGCCAGACTTGCCGCCGGATTGCATCGCATCAGCATCCTGATGTCGTCGAACTGGCACCGGATGGCCAGTCGATAAAAATTGCTCAAATCAGAAACTTAAAAGAAGAATTTACCAAAAGTGGGATGGAAAGCCGCAGGAAAATTGTCATCGTTGAAGATGTAGAAAAGATGACGAATCAGGCAGCCAACAGTCTATTGAAATTCCTTGAAGAACCGGAAGGAGACATTATCGTCTTCTTATTGACCACAGCCAGACAGAAGCTGCTGCCGACGATTGTCTCGCGCTGTCAGATTATCCAGTTTCCACAACTCTCAAAAGAGGATCGCCTGTCCGCTCTAGTAGACAGAGGTATCTCCCAAGAAAAAGCAGCTGTACTCATTCACCTGACAAATGATGCTGAAACAGCCGAAGAGATGGCTGAGAGAGATGAGTTGAATCAGCTGATTAAAACGGCCTGGAAGTGGTTTGCTTTTATTGCTAAAGGGGATCAGCAGGCATTTGTTTATGTGCAGACCGATATTATGCCGCTGACAAAAGAAAAAAGCGACCAGTATCTCTTTCTGGATTTAATTTTATTGATACTTCAGGATATTTTAAACAGCCAGGTATCAGATAATTATGCTGTCGGCTTTCAGCAGCAGGCTTCTGCAATAAAAGAAGAAGCTGATCGACTGCGGCCGATAACGATTGCCGGTTGGATGGAAATCATCCTGATGGCTAAACGATACCTTGACAGCAATGTCGCTGCTCAGGGTATCTATGAGGATTGCGCAAATCAGATGGTTGCCTTGTCAAAAGAACGCAGATAACTGAAAACTGTTCTCAGTCAGTTTGGCTTTTTAAATGCAATCATGGTATGCTATAAAAAGATAATCAATTCTATTTTTTATCTGGTGAAAAAATAAGCAAACGATGAAAGTATAAAGAAGTGGTGACGTATGAATAAAAAAGAACTGCATGATACATTTTCAGATCTGGAATCTCAAGCAGAAGCCACCTTAAATATAATTAAAGACATGAAAGATGAGTTATCTCACTTAACGGAAGATAACCACATCCTGCGTATGGAAAATCAGCATTTGAGAGATCGGCTGGCAGAAATCATCAAGCAGCAGTCAGTAGAGAAACAAGCCGCTGATTCCGGCATGACGAAATCACGTTTGAATCTGGAGAAAATATATGAAGATGGTTTTCATGTGTGCAATCTCTTCTATGGTTCAAGACGAGATGGCGATGAACCTTGCGCTTTCTGTCTGGAAGTTATTTATGGCGAACGAAAATAAGTACCACAATATATAGTGTTGAGTAAAAAGACAAAGATGTATTTTAAAACAGAGTACTCCCGTTACTGGTACATTTGTACCGAATTGACGGGAGTGCTTTTTTGGTAACGAACACTACATGTTGTGTTCGGTTTAAATAAGTTTAGTATATCTGGTGTTTAATGCTTGATTTTTATTTCCTGTACTGTAAAATAAAACTATCGAATAAAGTTGGTCAGAAAAAAGTTGTCAATCATGACGAAACTATATATTGTGTCTAAAAAAACGCTTAATCACCTGAAAGAGGAGAGTTTAAAATGGAAAAAACAGTTATTGTGTATTCAAAACCAAACTGCATGCAGTGCAATTTCACGAAGAAATTTCTGGAAGATAAGGGCATTCCTTACCAGATAAAAGATATCGAAGAAAACAAAGAAGCAGTCAACGAAGTGAAAAGTTTAGGATTCAGCTCACTTCCTGTTGTCATTGCTGAAGGATTAGAAGCCTTCCACGGTTTCCGACCAGATTTATTAAACAGACTGGCATAACTATGTTAGTCGTTTATATATCATTAACCGGACAGACCAGAAAATTTGTCAAGAAATTAAATATGGATTTGCTGGAGTTGAATCCGGCAAATCCTTTTATTGAGATAAATCAGCCATTCATCATTGTAACTCCGACCTATGACGGAGAAGTGAAGGAATGCCTGGAAGATTTTCTGGAGACAGGACAGAACAGACAGTTTGCAAGAGGAGTAGCTGGAGGCGGCAACCTTAATTTTGGACAGCTCTATGTGTCTACAGCTAAAACACTCTCTGAGGTGTACGATATTCCTCTGCTTCATCAATTTGAATTTCAGGGAACGGATGAAGATGTACGTATTTTGAAGAAAGCGGTGAACAATCTTGACGACCACAAGTAAAGTAAAAGTAGAACCCAAAGAAACAACGTATTTTCAGCTGAATAATCAAATCAACCGACCGGTAAACAACCAGATTCCTCTCCATAAGGATCAGGAAGCAGTTAAAGCTTACTTTAACGAACATGTAAATCCGAATACGGTTCAGTTTGAGACAGTTGCCGAGAAAATTACTTACCTAGTTGAACACGATTTTATTGAAGAAGACTTTATTAAGAAGTATTCACAAGCATTCATTACTGAACTATTTGAAGACCTGTATAAAAAAGAATTCCGTTTTCGCTCCTTTATGGGCGCTTATAAATTCTATACCCAGTATGCTCTGAAAACAGATGACGGTGCGCGTTATCTGGAGCGTTTTGAAGACAGAATAGCTTTTAACGCTTTGTTTCTGGCAGATGGCAACGAAGAACTGGCAAGTAAAATTGCTGAGGAAATCATCAATCAGCGTTATCAGCCTGCCACACCGACTTTTTTAAATGCAGGTCGCAAGCGCAGAGGCGAGCTCGTTTCCTGCTTCCTCGTTCAGGCAACGGATGACATGAATAGTATTGGCCGGGTCATCAATTCAGCTCTCCAGCTGTCACGTATTGGCGGAGGTGTTGGAGTGAACCTGTCAAACCTCAGAGCTGCAGGGGATCCGATTAAAAAAATCGAGAATGCATCAAGTGGCGTTTTACCTGTCATGAAGCTTCTGGAAGACAGTTTTAGTTACTCCAATCAGCTTGGACAACGTAACGGTGCAGGAGCTGTGTATCTGAACATTTTCCATCCGGATATTTACCGTTTCTTATCAACTAAAAAAGAGAATGCAGATGAAAAAGTCCGTGTGAAGACGTTGTCTTTAGGCGTTGTCGTACCGGATAAGTTTTACGAACTCGCTGCCCGTAACGAAGACATGTATCTCTTTAGTCCGTATGACGTTGAACGCATTTATGGCGAACCTTTTGCTTACATTGATATTACGGAAGAGTACGACAACTTAGTAGCTAATCCGGAAATCAAGAAAACAAAAGTTAACGCAAGAGAGCTGGAAAATGAACTGTCCAAGCTCCAGCAGGAATCCGGCTATCCGTATATCATTAATATCGATACTGCTAATAAAGAAAATCCGGTTCACGGCACAATCACGATGAGTAATCTCTGCAGTGAGATTCTTCAGATTCAGGAACCGTCTGTCATCAAAGATAATCAGGAATATGACGTACTGGGAACTGATATTAGTTGTAACCTCGGATCGACCAATATTGTCAACTTGATGAATACGCCTGATTTTGGACAGTCAATTGATACAATGGTCCGTGCTCTGACTTACGTGACAGACAAATCAAGCATTGAAGCCGTGCCGACCGTTAAAAATGGAAACGACAAGTATCATACGATTGGTCTGGGAGCGATGGGACTGCACACCTTCTTCGCCTTGAACCAGATGGACTACGGCTCACCTGAGTCCATTGAATTTACGGATGCTTACTTTATGCTGCTGAATTTCTATACACTGAAAGCCAGCAACAAGATGGCTAAAGAGCGGGGCCAGACTTTCCACAATTTTGAAAAATCATCTTATGCTGACGGCAGTTATTTTGACCGTTACACAGAAAAGACTTTTTCATTCGACTATGATAAAGTTGCTCAGATCTTCGAGGAACGCGGCATTGCTGTACCGTCTCAGGATGACTGGCTGCAGCTGAAAGAAGAGGTCAAGACTTACGGCTTGTATCACCAGAACAGACTGGCTGTGGCACCGACCGGATCCATCAGCTATGTCAATGAAACATCAGCAAGCATTCATCCGATTACGCGTTTAGTAGAAGAAAGACAGGAGAAGCTGACAGGGAAGACTTACTATCCTGCACCTTATCTGTCCAACGAAACGATGCCGTACTATGTCAGTGCCTATGATATGGATATGCGTAAAGTCATTGATGTGTATGCCGCTGCTCAGAAACACGTGGACCAGGGCATGAGCCTGACACTGTTTATGCGCTCGGCTATTCCGGAAGACCTGTATGACTGGAAAGAAGGTCGAACCAATAAGCAGACGACACGCGATTTGACGATTCTGAGGCATTATGCCCATAAAAAAGGCATCAAATCAATTTACTATATCAGAACCTTTACAGATGATCAGGAAGAAATTGGTGCGAACGCCTGCGAAAGTTGTACGATTTAAGCTTTCTGCATTGAGCATAAAAAGCGTCAGTTGAATGAAGGAGAGTTTAAAGTGACCGAAACATATAAAGCGATCAACTGGAATCGCATCGAAGACATGATTGATAAACTGACTTGGGAAAAGCTGGTTGAACAGTTCTGGACTGATACACGTATTCCTTTGTCCAATGACTTGAGCGACTGGAATAAACTGTCCCTTGAAGAAAAAGATATGATTGCAAAAGTATTTGGAGGCTTGACTCTTCTGGATACACTGCAGTCACAGGACGGAATTGAAGCGCTGAAAAAGAGCAGCCGGACCCAGCACGAAGAAGCGGTATACAACAATATCGAGTTTATGGAATCCATGCACGCCAAAAGTTACAGCGCCATTTTCAGTACCCTGAATACGAAATCTGAAATTGACGATATTTTTGACTGGACACACAGCAACCCGATGCTCCAGAAAAAAGCGCAGATTATCAATGCGATTTATCAGGATGGAACAGAACTTCAGAAAAAAGTAGCCAGTGTCTTTCTGGAATCCTTCCTTTTCTATTCAGGCTTTTATGCGCCGCTGCGTTACCTGGGTAACAGTAAGCTGACCAATGTGGCTGAGATTATTAAGCTGATTTTACGTGACGAGTCTGTTCATGGCACGTATATCGGTTATAAGTTTCAGATTGGCTTTGAACAGCTGACAGAGGCTGAACAAGAAGAACTGAAAAACTGGACTTATGAATTGCTCTTTAAGCTATATGAAAATGAAACAGAATATACAAGCTATTTATATGATTCAATCGGCTGGACAGACAGTGTGGGGGTATTCCTTCGCTATAACGCGAATAAAGCTCTGCAGAATTTAGGCTTTGACCCGCTGTTTCCTGACACGGCTGAAGATGTCGATCCGATTATCATGAACGGTATTTCGACTGGGACCAGTAACCATGATTTCTTCTCGCAGGTTGGTAACGGCTACCTTGTTGGGATGGTTGAATCGATGGATGACAGTGATTACGAAAAATGGTTAAGTTAACATAATTGGATAGGGCGTCGCTACGTTCAGGCGCCTTCACTCTATCCATACATAAATAGATTCACAATGCTTTTTTTTAAGAACGCTTGTGAATGTTTGAATAAGCGAGCGAAACTACTAAAACCTATAAGGACGGTGTTTCTTATGCAAAATGTTAAATGGAATGACCAGGAAATCAGAAAAAATAACGAAAATGTTATCAATAATGAGCTGGACCAGGTTCAGAAACGAGACGGACGCCTGCAGAAGTACAACCGCAAGAAAATAACGGAAGCTCTATTTCAGGCCGTTGAGCAGTTGGATCTGAATTATTCGATTGACGATTTAAAAGCGATTGCATACGATGTGGAACTGCTGATAGTTGAAAAGAAACCAAGCCAGATTGACACAAAAGACATTGATTTATATGTATTAAGTGTTTTGAAAGAAAACAACTTCGAGGATTTAGCCGAGGGCTACATTCAAAGGCGGGAAGAAAAAGAAAAAGAACGGGAAACAAGACGTGACGTTAATGCGATGATTCAAAGTCTTTTACAGAAAGAAAAATCAATCGTCAACGAAAATGCCAATAAAGACAGTAAAGTCTTCAATACGCAAAGAGATCTGACAGCAGGCATAGTAGGCAAGGCGCTGGGGCTGAAGATGTTGCCGGCTCACGTGGCCAATGCCCATGAAAAAGGGGAAATTCATTATCATGATCTGGACTACACACCATATGCACCGATGAGTAACTGCTGTCTGATTGACTTCAAGCACATGTTTGAGGAAGGCTTTCAGATTGGAAATGCCGAAGTAGATTCACCTAAGTCTATCCAGACGGCTGCGGCTCAGACCGCACAGATTATTGCCAATGTGGCATCCAGTCAGTACGGCGGCTGCAGTTTTGACCGCATTGATGAAGTGCTGGCTCCCTATGCTGAACGCAATTACCAAAAACACATGAATACGGCAAAAGAATGGATTGACGGTGAAGACAAGCAGCAGGCCTTTGCAAAAGAAAAGACGAAAAAAGATATTTATGACGCGATGCAGAGTCTGGAGTACGAAATCAACACCCTATACACATCACAAGGGCAGACACCTTTTACCAGCTTGGGCTTTGGACTGGGAACCAATTGGATTGAGAGAGAAATTCAAAAAGCCATTTTGAAAGTGCGCATTAATGGTTTGGGTAAAGAAAGACGCACGGCTATTTTTCCTAAACTGATTTTCACACTGAAGCGCGGCTTGAACCTGAATGCAGCTGATCCGAATTATGATATCAAAAAACTCGCTCTGGAGTGTTCAACTAAGCGGATGTATCCGGATGTTTTGAGTTACGACAAACTGGTCGACATTACAGGCAGTTTTAAAACACCGATGGGTTGCCGCTCTTTCCTTCAAGGCTGGCAGGATGAGCAAGGTAATGATGTATCTGCCGGACGAATGAATCTGGGTGTCGTGACGTTAAATGTGCCGCGTATTGCCATCGAAGCAAAAGGCAGCACGGAACGATTCAACGCCCTCCTGAAAGAGCGTCTGCGTCTGCTGAAGGATGCGCTGTTGTTTAAAGCGAACCGAGTAATGGAGGCAGAACCGTCCAATGCGCCTATTTTGTACATGCATGGCGCTTTCGGGAAACGTCTATCTAAAGATGACAAAGTATCTGATTTGTTTTTAAATAAGCGTGCCACCGTTTCACTGGGGTATATCGGCCTGTACGAAGCGGCTGCGACATTCTTCGGACCGGACTGGGAAACAAATGAACAGGCGAAACAGTTCACCCTGGATATCATGAAAGAACTCAAGACCCATGCGGATCAGTGGGGGAACGAGAGCGGCATTCATGTCTCTGTCTACTCCACACCAAGCGAAAGCTTAACTGACCGCTTCTGTAAGCTTGATTCAGATAAATTCGGGATTATTAAAGACATCACCGACAAAGGCTACTACACAAACAGTTTCCATTATGATGTCAGGAAAAATCCGACACCTTTTGAAAAGCTGGACTTTGAAAAAGATTACCCTAAATTTACAGGCGGCGGCTTTATCCATTACTGTGAGTACCCTAAACTGCAGACCAATCCGAAAGCACTGGAAGCTGTGTGGGACTATGCTTACGACCGTGTGGGCTATCTGGGAACAAACACACCAATTGACCGCTGTTACGAGTGCGATTTTGAAGGTGACTTCAAGCCGACCGAAAATGGCTTTGAGTGCCCGGGCTGCGGCAATACGAATCCGGAAACCTGTGATGTCGTCAAGCGAACCTGCGGCTACCTTGGTAATCCGCAGAAGCGTCCAATGGTTGATGGCCGCCACAAGGAAATCTCATCACGCGTCAAACACATAAAAGGGACTGATTAATATGCCAGTTGATCCAATTGCATGGACAACAGACCGATTCAGTAAAAACTATGTCGCCGACTATAAACCTTATAACTTTGTGGACGGAGAAGGGGTCAGGTGCAGCATTTATGTCAGCGGCTGCCCCTTTGCCTGCAAAGGCTGCTACAATAAAGCGGCGCAGGACTTCAGTTACGGATCGCCTTATTCCAGGGAGCTTGAAAGCCAGATTATTAAAGACATGCGGGCCGACTACTGTCAGGGCCTGACTTTGTTGGGTGGGGAACCCTTTTTAAACACCGGCGTGACCGTGCCTTTATGCCTGGAAGTTCGGGAAACATTCGGCTGGACGAAAGATATCTGGTCCTGGACCGGCTACACCTGGGAAGAGTTGATGGATGGAACAGACGACAAGAAGAGACTATTGGCACTCATCGACGTGTTAGTAGACGGACGATTCGAGCAGGACAAGATGGATTTGAACCTTGCTTTCAGAGGCAGTTCCAATCAGCGAATTATTGACGTGCAGAAATCACTTGAGCAGGAGACAGTCGTTTTGTGGAAAGTGGGAGAGTATAAATAAAAGACTTCAAGAAGGTCGACTTCAATTCAGTCACCTTCTTGAAGTCTTTTTTCTTATGTTACTAGGTTAGTTGAGGTGTTTTGTCGTGCTAATGATATGCTTAAGGTTGTTAAAGCTTGGAGTGTGCTGTGTAGATAGGTGAGTGGTTGACGACTACGGTAGACTGGGTGAGAAAAAGAGGGTGAGTTAACCGAAGTTTGACTATCTTCGGCAGACTCCAGAATAATAGGGTGCGAGCTGACCGAAGTGGGTACTGCTTTGGCAAACTCCAGAAAAAAAAGAGTACGAGTTAACCGAAGTCCGCACTTCTTGGGTAAGCTCAGAGAGAAAGGGAGACGAATTTACCGAAGTTTCATTATCTTTGGCAGACTCGAATATAAAGAACTCTGAGTTTGCTGAAGACCAATCAACTTCGGCGGACTCTGAGCGAAAATGTAATGAGTTAACCAAAGACAGGACTACTTCGGCAGTCTCCAGGAAAAAACGTTTTGAGTTAACCGAAGCAGCAAAAAAACCAGCCAGTGTTTCTCAAATTCAGGAGCAGGAGGCAGCAAATTAGGTGTTTTAGAGAAATTATGGTATACTATAAGGACGTTGAAGATAAATATGAAATATTATATAAACACGTTTTAACGAAGTTTATTCGCACTGGCGCAGCTATGGAGCTGTAAGGACACGATAGAGGTAGGGATTGTGTCGTTTAAATGAGAAACTTAGTAATATAGATATGAATAGAAAATAACCAGCAATTTGCTTTACAAATATTTATGTTTAACCAGAAAGCCACTCACTTTTGAGTGGCTTTTGTCAATTCTACGGCTAAAAAGAATACTTAAAGTGCAGTACATATAACTACCAAAGCACAAAGCCAGTCTTTTTAAAGTGGATAGAAATGATGGCCATCATTTCTTCCTTATTAGAATCTTGAAAAACCGATTATTTATGCACTTAATTTTTGGTATACTGGAACTAATCAATTGATAAAGGAAGAAGTCAGTGAATATAGAATTAAAAGGTGACGAACGCATCGATCAGCTGATGCAGTTTAATCTGGAAATCATTCAGAGTCCGTCAGTGTTCTCGTTTTCTCTCGATGCGGTTCTGCTGGGCGATTTTGCTAATGTTCCGAAGCACAACCGGGCAAAGGTAGTGGATTTATGTTCCGGAAACGGTGCGGTGGCTTTGATGCTCAGTCAGAAAACAACTAGTCCGGTGACGGCAGTGGAAATTCAGGAGCGTCTGGTGGATATGGCGGAGCGTAGTATTGAGTTGAATGAGCTAACAGACCGCGTACAGATGATTCATGCGGACGTCAATCACGTAACCGAACACATAAGAAAAGACTCTGTCGATGTCATCACGTGTAACCCGCCGTATTTCACCGTGTCGGATGACAGCAGAAAAAATCCTAATGAACATCTGGCGATTGCCAGGCACGAGCTGCACCTGACATTGAAGGAGCTCATGGCAGAAACAGCCGGCTTGCTGAAAACAAAAGGAAAGGCTTACTTTGTGCACAGACCGGAGCGGTTTCTGGAAATCATGGACGCGATGCGGGAAGTGGACCTGGCTCCCAAGCGGATTCGGTTTGTCTACCCAAAAGCCGACCGGGAAGCCAATATGCTGCTGATAGAAGGCATCAAACAAGGTAAGGAAAATGGCCTGAAAATATTACCGCCGCTTTATGTATTTGACGAGCAGGGCGAGTATTTTCCGGAAGTGAGAAGGATGATTTACGGCGATGACGGCACCGACGACTAAAGCCAGCTTTTTTTATGTCCTGCACTGCAAAGACGGGACCTTTTATGGCGGCTACACAACAGATTTAATGAGACGCCTCGATGAACATAACCGGGGAGTGGGCGCGAAATACACCCGCCCTCAAAGAAGACGTCCACTGAAAATGATCTATGCGGAATCATTTGAATCAAGAAGCGCAGCAACTAAAGCGGAAGCGGCGTTTAAAAAACTGAAGCGCAAGCAGAAAGAACAGTATCTAAAACAATATGGTGTCCACAAGCCATACGGAAAACGGACGGATTGTGTAATCAGAAAGGGGAGCGAGACAGATGGTGAACACGCAGAAGAGTTTTGAAGAAAGAGAACAGGGGATCTTATACTTAGTTCCAACCCCCATCGGTAATTTAGATGATATGACATTTCGAGCGGTGGTCGTCTTGAAAGAAGTAGACTTTATTGCTTCAGAAGATACAAGAAACACCCAGAAACTGCTGAACCATTTTGAGATTGAAACACATCAACTGAGTTATCACGAGCACAACTCCAAAGAACGGACACCCCAGCTGGTAGAGAAGATGCTGGACGGGGAATCCATTGCCCAGGTCAGTGATGCAGGCATGCCGTCCATTAGTGATCCTGGAGTTGATCTGGTAAAAGCTGCTTTGGAAGCTGGCATAGCGGTTGTACCTTTACCGGGACCGAACGCCGCACTGACAGCCTTAATTGCGTCCGGCCTGGCCCCACAGCCTTTTTATTTCTACGGCTTCCTGCCAAGGAAAAAGAAAGAACTGGTTGAACAACTAAATGAATGCAATAAGCGGGAAGAAACGCTGATTTTTTATGAATCCCCGCACCGTATCAAAAAAGTGGTTGAACAGATGGTGGCGGTGTTCGGCCCAGAAAGACAGCTCGTCTTAGCCAGAGAAGTGACGAAGCGCTTTGAAGAATTTATCCGAGGCAGTGCTCAGGAAGTCTACGACTGGCTGAGTGAAGAGCAGATCAGAGGCGAGTTTGTACTGATTGCCGAAGGTAACGATGAAGCGGAAGCTGAAATTCAGGAAACATGGGAGCATTTAAGTCTCAAAGAACACGTTGACTTCATGATTGAAGAACACCATCTACCAAGTAAAAAAGCAATAAAGGAAGTCGCTCTACTGAGAGATTTGCCCAAACGCGAAGTATATGCTGCTTACCACGAAATTAATGGATAAAAACTTATTGGAGGAGGATATAAGATGCCCAAAAGATTAGTAGTTTTATCTACCCTGTTACTTAGTTTAGGACTCAGTGCCTGTCAGGGAGACACTGAAGAGACCATGACGGAGGACGAGGTTAATGAAACCGCCGTTCTTGATACCGCCAGTGCTGATTCAGCTGAAGATGACGAGCTGTCTGATGACTCGGAGGCTGAACTAGCTGAAGAAGCCGAGACGAATGAAGAAAGTGATTATGATAAAAATGAAGCGCTTGAGGAATTGCTGACCCGGGCGGAAAAGGAATACGAAGCAGAACACTTTGACGCAGCTGCCGGAACCTTGAGCAAGCTTTTTCAATACGATTTAAGTGACGCCAGCGACCTGGCTGAAAAAGCAGAAAATTTACAGGCATCTATCCAGTCTGTTCAAGCTTCCAATGCCAGCAGCACTAACCAGGAATCAGCTTATAAAGAAGAGCGGCAGTCAGCGATTTTAGCTGAAGAGTATTTAACTGCCACTGGTCAGTCTATTGAAACGGCTTCGGATGAAGACTTGTCGGCCTGGCTGAGTGAAAAAGAAGCAGAAAAGGATGCAGAAAACAGCGAGAGAGACTGGACAAAAGAAGAGGCAGAAAATTATGCCTTTGACCAGCTGATTCTTTTGGAAGAACTGAGCTATGAAAATTACTTCTTTTTTGTCAATATGACAACAGACGATTGGGTCCAGCTTGAAGCAAGAGAAGCAGTCGAGCAGGATGGCGTCACGTGGTCAAACCTGATTGGTCTATACCGCTACAACGTGTCCACCGATGAATTGCAGAAGCTGGATGCGGTAACGGGAGAATATGAAACAATTATAAATCCTTCTTAGTTGAGTTTTTCAAAGCAAGTAAGATAAACTATCAGAGAAGGAGTGAAGAACGTGTCGAAACTATTATTAAGCTTTAGCGAATTAAAAGAAGAGCATTTGAAAGACTTAAAAGAATTGTCAGCTGATTATAAGGTGATTTATTCTGTGGAGGAAGCCTCGGCAGTGGAGGATATCGAAATCGTTTACGGCTGGAACAAGGAAGAGGGAACCAAGCTACTGGAAAATCCAAAGATGAATGTGAAATGGATTCAGCTGACTTCCTCGGGTGTCGACTATATGGATCTGGATTTACTGAAAAAACATGACATCACTTTGACCAATGCTAGCGGCATACACAGTTACGCCATATCAGAATCAATTTTTGGCATGCTGTTGAGTCACTCAAGAGGCATCGGCTACTCAATTAAAATGCAGATGCAGAGTAAATGGGATGAGGTTGAGAAAGCGTTTGAGCTGAATCAGCGGACAATGGCCATCGTTGGGGCTGGAGAAATCGGCCGACAGACTGGAAAGTTGGCGAAGGCATTCGGTATGAAAACCATTGGTGTCAATCGTTCCGGCAGACCGGTAGACTATATGGATGAACAGTTTACACAGGACAAGCTAGCTGAAGCGCTGGCCAATGCTGATGTCGTCGTGAATATTTTGCCGCTGACTGATGAAACGAAAGAATTGTTTGACCTGGACTTATTCAAGACAATGAAGCAGTCATCCGTATTTATCAATGTCGGAAGAGGATCGACAGTGGTGACAGATGATTTGCTGCAAGCGCTTGATGAAGGATTTATTTCCTTTGCCGCCTTGGATGTGGTTCACCAGGAACCGCTGCCGACGGACCACCCGATTTATCAAAGAGACGATGTCTTGCTGACCCCGCATATTTCAGGGACCCTTGAAGATTATGCCGAGAGTGCGTTTCAGCTGTTTAGAGAGAATTTCGAAGAGTACGCTGAACAACAATCTGTTTCAAAAAATGTTGTGGACTACGCGTCCGGTTATTAAAATGCACCCTTCTAGCTGCTGAGCAGTTGAGAAGGGTTTTTTCATGAGATGAGAGCTGGAGATAATCATACTTCCTGCTATGTTTATAAAATGAAGAACGATTATAAGGAGGATAATCGTTCTTCACGCAGGCATTCAAAACTGAAAGATGATTAAATTGAGATAATCGTCTTTCGATTTAAAAATGTAAGCTGAACAATGATTAACTAGCCGATAATCATCTTTCACACGAAAAATGGAAGCTGAACAATGATTAAACTATTTATTACTTACAAATAAATCCTATCAGTATAATCGAATGATGCTGTTTCAAGCCGATAAATGAGAAGGAACAGTTAATAGATTAAAATATACTGAAAAAACTCTCACTTTTTCTGAAAAATTATGCTATACTCATTCCTAGAAGTCTTTTTTTTGATGTGATAGTGACATCGTGTCATATCGAAGACTCGTCATACTTTATAAGGGGAGATTCATTAATGTCAGAACAATTACTTAAACGATCCGAAGTGTCAGAAGATTTGAAATGGGACCTGTCCGCCATTTTTGAAACTAAGGAAGCATTCGAACAAACAGCTGAACAGCTACCGAAAGATGTTGCGGCTTTTTCAGCGAAATACGATGGCAACTTAAGCGATTCGGATACCGTCGTACAAGCGATTAAAGATTACGAGAAATTGGTAGCGACTGCCTCACACTTAGGACAGTATGGTCATTTGCCGGTTTCCGTTGATATCTCAGACAGCGAAGCACAGCAGGTCACCCGTCACGTATCTAATGTACTTGCCGGAGTAGGGGCGAAACTGAGTTTTTTCCAGTCTCAAGTTGAAGACTTAGAAGAAAGCACACTAAACGAAGTCGTTGAAAAAGAACCAACCTTTGAAGCCTATGTTCGTAAAATCAAAAAGTCCAAGCAGGCTAAACTGGATCCGAAAGTCGAAGAAGCGCTGGCACAGCTGTCACCGGTCTTTGACTCGCCGGCTGAAATTTTTGAACAGGCTCGCTCAAATGATGCCGATTACGGAACTTTTGAAGTGGACGGCAAAGAATACCCGCTGAGCTTTGTCCTTTATGAAGAAGTCTATATGTATCACGAAGATCCAAAAATCCGTCGTGCGGCTTACGACAAATTTAACGACGTGCTTGGCCGCTATAAAAACGTTGTAGCGACCGCTTACTATACGCACCTTCAGAAAGAAAAAACCATTTCTGACATGCGCGGCTATGATTCTATTTTTGACTATTTACTGGAAAGTCAGGAAGTCGATCAGGAACTGTACCACCGCCAGATTGATACCATCATGAACGACTTTGCGCCGGTCATGCGCAAGTTCATCACGCACCTGAAGGATGTGCATGGACTGGATAAAATGACCTATGCCGATCTGAAAGTTGACTTGGATCCCGAGCACACCATGCCGGTGACCATTGAAGAGTCTAAAGATCTGGTGAAAGACGCACTGGCTCCACTGGGACAGGATTATGTTGATTTAATGCTTCGTTCGTATCCGGAACGCTGGGTGGACTTTGCTCAAAATATTGGGAAACGCTCCGGTGCGTTCTGCTCAACCACTTACGGCAAACATCCGTATGTCATGGTAACCTGGACAGGTCAATTGACCGATGCCTATACGCTGTTTCATGAACTCGGTCATGCCGGTCAAGGGGTATTGTCTAACGAAAATAATCCACTGACCAGCGCGCGTCCGTCTCTTTATTTGATTGAAGGACCGTCAACCTTTAACGAACTGCTGTTGACAGATTACTTGAAAAACAAGACAGACGATCCGCGTACGGAACGTTCAGTATTATCTAAAATGATTTCCCGCACTTATTTCCATAACTTCGTCACGCACCTCTTGGAAGCAGCTTATCAGCGTGAAGTCTACCGTCTAATTGACGCCGGCAAGAGTTTTGACGCCAACAAGCTGAGCGAGCTGAAAAAAGACGTGCTCGAACAGTTCTGGGGCGATGCAGTTGAATTGGAGCCGGGAGCGGAACTGACATGGATGCGTCAGATTCACTACTACATGGGCTTGTATCCGTACACCTATTCTGCCGGACTGACCATTGCGACTCAGGCCTTCCTGAAAATCAAGAGCGGCGAAGAAAAAGTCGACGGCTGGCTGGAATTCCTGGCACTAGGCGGACAGAAAGTTCCTGCTGAAGCACCAAAAGTAGCCGGAGTGGATATTACTACAGACAAGCCTCTGAAAGATACCATCAATTATCTGGACGAGTCTGTTGACCGCATCATCGAACTGACGGGACAACTGAATAAATAATTAGACTGTCTGCCCACGAAATGTGGCACGATCCAGTCGCGACCAGAGCGGATTTATTTCTGCTCTGGTTTTTTTATTCAAGATAAAGAATACATAATGTATGTAAACTGTTTAAAAAGTTCGTTTTGAGTCTAATTTGCGTTTTTTATACAAAAAAAATAAATATTTTGTGTTGACAAAGCATAAGGGGTGTTGTAGACTACTAACAACATCACAGAACAAGAGAGTAAGTGAGTGAATCATTCCAGCGAGTCAGCACAGAGTGGAAGGCTGACATGACCCACCACCGAAACGAGCTTGTGAGATGCTTTTCAGAAATAGGGTAGAAGACCTTAAGTCGAAAAGCCGTTTGCAGCGTTAATGCGATGAGTTGGTAGACCCATGCTTTTTATATTCCAAGGAGTCTGCAGTTAGAGTGGTACCGCGATGAAGTCGTCTCTGTGTAAAAACAGAAGGCGTTTTTTTTATACTCAAAAATCGGATGAAGCACAAAAGGAGAATGATTTATGACTAATAAAACTTATAAAAAAATTGTACTGGCGTATTCCGGAGGACTCGACACATCGGTAATCATACACTGGCTCAAAGAAAATTACGGAAGTGAAATTATTGCAGTAACGGCAAATGTTGGACAGGAAGATGAACTCGAAGGACTGGAAGAAAAAGCATTGAAAACAGGAGCGTCCAAGTTTTATCAGGCAGATATTGAAGATGATTTTGTCTATGATTCTATTTTCCCGACGTTGAAAGCCGGAGCCATTTACGAAAATAAATACCTGCTGGGAACAGCAACGGCTCGTCCAATCATCGCTAAGGCATTGGTGGATATTGCCAAGCAAGAAGGAGCAGACGCTATCTGTCATGGCTGTACAGGAAAAGGAAACGATCAAGTTCGTTTTGAAATGGGCATCAAGGCTCTGGCACCGGAACTGGACATTATCGCACCGTGGAGAACGTGGGAGATTACATCCCGTGAAGAAGCCATTGATTACGCGGAAAAGCATGAAATTCCTCTGAAAATATCACGTGAAACCAATTACTCAAAAGACAAGAACTTGTGGCACTTATCCCATGAGGGACTGGACCTTGAGAATCCATTAAATGAACCGAAGTATGATTCCATTCTGGAAATGAGTGTCTCACCAGAACAGGCACCCGATGAAGCCACCATGGTCAGCATTACTTTTGAAGAAGGCATTCCAGTTGCTTTAAACGGTAAGGAGATGGATGGGGTGAGCTTGATTAAAGAGCTCAACCAGATCGGCGGATCGAACGCCATCGGTATTCAGGACATTATTGAAAATCGTCTGGTCGGCATGAAGAGCCGTGGCGTCTATGAAACACCAGGTGGCACCCTGCTTTATTTTGCCCACGAGCAGCTTGAAATGATTACTTTGGACAAAGAAACCCTTCAGTACAAGCAGGAGCTGGCACAGAAATATGCCAACCTGATCTACAACGGCCAGTACTTTACACCCCTTAAACAAGCTTTGGATTCCTTTGTCGACGAAACGCAGAAAACCGTCAGCGGCACCGTCAAGCTAAAGCTGTACAAGGGAAATATGGTTGTTTCAAGTGTTGAGTCGCCATACAGCCTTTATTCAGAAGCCTTTGCGACCTTTGACGAGGATGATGTCTACAACCAGAATGATGCAGCAGGCTTTATCAATCTCTTCGGCCTTTCCAGCGTGATTCATGCTGAGATGAAGCAAAAAATTCAGTTCGGCAAACTTGCAGATAAAAACTTCAAGATGAATTACGAAGGAATGAGAGCATGAAGAAAAAAGTGTGGCAAGGACGTTTTTCCGGAAACAGTGCAAAAGAAGTGGATGTTTTCAATTCCTCCATCAGTTTTGACTATGTTCTGTTTGAAGAAGACATCACCGGAAGCATCGCCCATGCCAGAATGCTGGCCAAGCAGGCAATTATTTCAAAGCAAGATGCCGAAAGTATTGTAGAGGGGCTGGAAAGTATTCTGATGGACCTGAAAGAAGGGTCACTGGCTTTTGACCCGGATGCGGAAGACATTCATATGTTTGTTGAAAGTGTGCTCACTGAAAGGATTGGGGAACCGGCCAAACGACTGCACACGGGTAGAAGCCGAAATGATCAGGTGGCACTTGATTTGAGAATGTATGTAAAAAAGCAGCTCACAGAAGTCAGCCAGCAGCTGCTGCAGTTTGAAGAAGTTTTAATTAAGCAGGCTGAAGAGAACTTGACTACCATCATGCCTGGTTATACGCATCTGCAGATTGCCCAGCCGGTTACTTTCGCTCATCATTTAATGGCTTATGCTCAAATGATAAAAAGAGACATGAAGAGACTGGAAGAAGTGATGGAGCATACCGATTCGATGCCGCTGGGTAATGGGGCATTGGCAGGAACGACGTACTCGCTGGACCGTCAGTTTGTAGCTGACGAATTAGGATTCAAGTCCGTTACTGAAAACAGTCTGGACGGGGTGTCCGACAGAGACTTTGCCATCGATGCGGCTTATGCTCTCAGTATGATAATGATGCATCTATCCCGCTTGTCTGAAGAAGTTATTCTGTGGTGCTCGCAGGAATTTCATTTTGTGGAACTGGAAGACGCCTTTGCGACTGGTTCCTCCATCATGCCGCAAAAGAAAAATCCCGATGTGGCCGAACTGGTTCGCGGGAAGACAGGACGTGCTTACGGAAATCTGCAGACGCTGCTGACCATGATGAAAGGAACGCCGCTTGCTTACAATAAAGATATGCAGGAAGATAAGGAAGCCCTGTTTGATAGTATGTCAACAGTCAAATTAGCCTTGTCGGCAATGATTCCGATGGTGGAAACGATGACGGCGAACAAAGAACGCATGCGAGAAGCGGCAGCCAAAGGTTTTATCAACGCCACAGATTGCGCAGATTACTTGACCAAAAAGGGTGTGCCGTTTCGTGAAGCATACGGTGTGATTGGTCAGCTCGTTCAGACCTGCATAGAAAAAGATTTGACACTGGAAGACGTGCCGCTTGAAATGTACCAGTCTCTGCATGAGTTGTTCGAGGAAGACATTTATGAAGCCATCAGCCTGGAAAACTGTGTGACCGAACGCAGCATCCAGGGTGGTCCGGCGCCCGAAGCTGTCCAGCAACAGATTCAAGACCTCAAGAGTGAGCTGGATTTGTCTTAGCACACTACACTCAATAAAAATGGAGTTCAGCTGATATTTTTCAGCCTGAACTCCATTTTTGTCTGATTTGCTTTAGTTTATGCATACATTCAACTCCGTGAACTCAAGCAGTCAAGTAACTGATGAAGTTCAGCTACTAATTAGACAGCTGAACTTCATCAGTAAAATAAAAAAGAAAAATCTGGCATGCCAGATTCTCCCATTAACGTTCTTTATTCAACTGTTACGAACTTACACCCAGTGAAGTCTGCGCCGCATGCATGCCAGCAACGCGACCGGTAATGAAGGCACCAGTAATGTTGTAGCCTCCTGTATAGCCGTTGTAATCTAATATTTCACCCGTAAAGTACAGGTTATTCATCAGTTTGCTTTCAAGTGTTTTTGGATTGACTTCTTTCGTATTGACGCCGCCTCCGGTTACAAAGGCTTTTTCGATTGGAAGTGATCCGTGGACATTGAAGCGGAAATCTTTCAAAAATTCAATAACTGTCTCAATTTCTTTTGGCGTTAAGGTCTTAAATGCACGCTCACTATCGATTCCTGCCTGTTCAAGCCCGAAAAGAATGTAGCGCTCGGGTCCAAACTGCTTGAGTGTGTTCTTAACGCTTTTTTCGCCTTCGTGTTTCATCAGCCGTTCAAGAGACTGCTTCAAAGAACCGACCGTTTCGTCAGGCACAGTGTCCAGGCTCATCACGGCGTGGTCAGTCTTGTCCCGTTTCATTGTCTGCAGGATAAACATGGAGCAACGCAAGACGGCCGGTCCGGAAATCCCAAAGTGGGTAAAAATCATATCCATGCGGTGGCTAATCACTGCCTTGCCTTTTTTGTTCAGGACTTTCAAGTCGGCATCACGCAGAGAAATCCCCTGAAGCGTGCGGTCTAAAATAAAGGGTTCTTCGGAAGTGATTGGTACTTCAGTCGGGTACAAGTCTTTTATAGTGTGTCCCGCTTTTTTTGCCCATTTATAGCCGTCACCGGTTGAGCCGGTTTTCGGCATGGCACGACCACCAGTGGATAAGATGACTGATTTAGCTGACAAGGTCCGTCCGTCTTCCAGCTCGACCCCAGCGGCAGCCCCGTCTTTGTAAATAACCGTTTTGACCGGTGCATTGGTATGCACATCAATCTTGGCCTCTTCCATAATTTGAATCAGTGCGTTGACGATGGTACGTGATTTATCCGTTGTCGGAAACATACGCCCGTGATCTTCTTCTTTCAGTTTAATGCCTTTGGACTGAAAAAAATTCATAATGTCGTAGTTGTCATACTGGTAGAAGGCACTGTAAAGAAAACGCCCGTTCCCAGGAATGTGTGAAATAATTTCTTCTTTATCACGATTATTGGTTACATTACAGCGTCCGTTGCCTGTGACCAGAAGCTTTCGGCCAACAAATTTATTCTTTTCAACGACTGCAACTTTTGCCCCGTGTTCAGATGCTGAAATGGCAGCCATCATGCCGCTTGTTCCCCCACCGACAACGAGTACATCATAGTGTGTCATGTGTGTTCCTCTTTTCTTTCTAAGCCTATATCTTTGACACTTTACCATATTAAGTGAGGGCAATCTATGTTCTGAAGCAATCCTAATAAAAATTTTACCTTTTTGCTTGTATGTAATGGATTACATTCTATAGAGTTAAGGAGTAGATGAAATTCAGATTTAACAGGAGGAATGACAATGGGATTTAGAAAAGATTTCTTATGGGGTGGCGCTACGGCGGCAAACCAGCTTGAAGGTGGCTATGATAAAGGTGGACGGGGACTGGCCAACGTGGATGTGGTGCCAATCGGAGAAGACCGTCCGGCGATTATTACAGGCCAGAAAAAGCACTTTGATTTTGACGATGAGCATTTTTATCCAGCTAAGGAAGCCATCGATCATTATACCCGTTACAAGGAAGATATTGCACTCTTTGGAAAAATGGGCTTCAAGACATACCGCTTGTCGATTGCCTGGACACGCATTTTCCCTAAAGGAGACGAGTCCGAACCGAATGAAGAAGGCTTGAAATTCTACGAAGACCTCTTCAAAGAGTGTCACAAACACGGCATTGAACCACTCGTAACGATTACACACTTTGACTGCCCAATGCATTTAATTGAAGAATATGGCGGCTGGCGTAATCGTAAAATGGTCGATTTTTACGAAAACTTAACACGTACACTCTTCACTCGTTACAAAGGCTTGGTTAAATACTGGCTGACCTTCAACGAAATTAATATGATTCTGCATGCACCCTTTATGGGAGCCGGTCTGGCTTTTGAAGAAGGCGAAAATCAGAAACAGGTTAAATTCCAGGCAGCGCATCACGAACTGTTAGCCAGTGCTTTGGCGACAAAAATTGCCCATGAAGTTGACCCGGAAAACCAAGTCGGCTGTATGTTGGCGGCTGGAAAATACTATCCGAATACACCGCATCCAAGAGACGTACTGGCAGCACAGCAGGCTGACCGTGAAAATTATTTCTTCATTGATGTACAGTCACGCGGCGAGTATCCTGCTTATGCATTGAAAGAGCTTGAACGCGAAGGTATTGAACTTCAAATGGAAGATGGCGACAAGGAACTGCTTAAAGAGCATACCGTCGACTTTATTTCATTCTCCTACTACTCATCCCGAGTGGCCTCAGGTGATCCGAAAGTCAATGAGAAAACAGCCGGGAATATCTTTGCTTCTGTTAAGAACCCGTATCTTGAAGCAAGCGAATGGGGCTGGCAGATAGATCCACTTGGTCTGCGTGTGACGATGAACGAAATTTATGACCGCTACCAGAAGCCATTATTTATAGTAGAAAACGGACTGGGTGCCATTGACCAGCCGGACGAAAACGGTTATGTGGAAGATGACTACCGTATTGATTATCTGTCTGCGCATATTGATGCAATGAAAGATGCCGTGGAGCTGGATGGTGTGGACTTGATGGGCTATACGTCTTGGGGTTGTATCGACCTCGTGAGTGCCGGAACCGGCGAAATGAAAAAACGTTACGGCTTCATTTACGTTGACCGTGATAACGAAGGAAACGGTACACTTGAACGCACACCGAAAAAATCTTTCCACTGGTACAAAAAAGTAATTGAAACCAACGGTGAAGACTTAAGTAACGATTAAGATTAATAATGAGTATGAGAAGAAGTTCCCTGTCGATTAGCTGGCAGGGGCTTTTTTTGTCTGTCTGTAAAAAAAATGGGTATAATGGGACTAGATAAAAACGGCAACGAAAGTGGAGGAGAATAGAAAATGACAACACTAAGAAAGTTGACGAGCGAGGATTTTGAGGAAGCATACCAGTTAAACCTGTATGCCTTTCATTTTAAACACACAACTGAAAGCAAAGAAAGAATGCAGAAGGAGTTCGATTATGGTCATGCTTTAGGGTCCTTTTCTGAGAATCAGTTGACCAGTTCGCTTATACTGTTTCCCTTTGAAGTCTATTATCACGGACAAGTGTTTAAAATGGGCGGCATAGGTAATGTCACCAGCTACCCGGAAGTAAGAGGGCAGGGCCATATCCGCCAATTGATGACCACCAACTTAAAAGAAATGAAAGAACGTGGAATGGTCCTTTCCTACCTGGCACCCTTTTCCTATAACTTTTACCGTAAATTTGGTTATGAAGTGACGTTTGAAGAACGCCAGTATACCATCAAGCCGGAAGATTTTGGTTCCTTCAAGTCACCTGAACAGACGGTCAAAAGAGTCAGCTGGGAAGATCAGAAAGAAGCCATTAAAGCTATTTATGATGAAAAAATGAAACAGTCTACAGGCCCTTTAAAAAGAAGCGACTGGATTTGGGACAATCGGATTATGGTATCGGATAAGAAGAATCTGGCACTCTATCAGGACGAAAAAGGCGTTCCGAAAGGCTACATTCATTATGAGTTTTCAGGAGAAAATCTGAACCATTTTGAGATTAACGAACTAATAGCACTGACAGGTGATGCTGAAAAGGCTCTGTGGGAATTTATTGCGTCACACGCTGCCGGCTTCGAAAAATTTACCTTTATCGCGCGTTCAAATCAAAAGGTTGCGCACCTCTTTCGAGAAGCAGACCTCACGCAGAAAATGGTATCGGGCATGATGGCTCGCATTGTAGATATGAAAAACTTTTTGAAGCAGTTTCCATTTAAAAGAATAGAAAAACAGACATTCTATTTAAATGTCACGGATGACACAGCAGAATGGAACGACAAAGTATTTAAGCTGGTACTTAACGAAGGAAACAGTAGTGTAACGACAGTTGATGAGCCAGAAGACAAAAGTTTTTATATGAAAGCCAGCATTCAGATCTGGACGCAGCTATTTATGCAGTATAAAAAAGCAGCTGACTTAGAGTTTGAGGGTTCGCTTGATTGCACAAAGGAAGCAGCTCAAACATTGCAGAGACTCCTGCCAGAAGGTGTTCCTGAGCTGCATGACTTCTTTTAACTGTGGTCGGTTAAAGTTAAACTTATTATGATGATAACCTTTAATGCCTGAATTACAAATGCTGTTGGGTATTGGAATCACAAAAAACGTACATGTTACAATAAGAATAATCATTATATTTAGGGGAGGATACTATTGAATCCAGAAAAATTACCTAGTAGAAAGTATATCGATAGCATTATAAAAAAAGAACTTTTATTGGCCTTAAGAGAACTTGGTGGGGTAGCGTCCAGGAATGAAATTAAAAAGGAACTAAAAACCTCATCTGAAAGAATACCTGAAGAGTACATTGATTTTGTTAAAATTTCAGATAAAGGAAATAAGCCTGAATTATTCATACCTCTAAATGTGGATAACTATTTCTATTAAACTCACTGCTTTTTTAGACATTTTTAAGTATTAACTGTCTATCATGCCACTTTATATCCTTCTCGATTAGATCGAAAACAAA
>NZ_BAAGPH010000005.1:0-41043 GCF_054784355.1 Alkalibacterium psychrotolerans
CTACGATTCGTTACGACAAGCAGCTTTCTGGGAAACGGACGTACTGGGAACAGCGCGTGGCACGTCGTGGGCGTTTAGCAAAAGCAAAAGGCATACCGCTGTCTGACGCTAAAAACTACCAGAAGGCTAAGCAACAGCGCGCTAAGGTGTTTCAGAAAGAAAAAAACCAGCGGCTCGATCGCCTGCATAAGCTAACGACCGCACTGGTTCGTGACTTTGATGTCATCGTACTGGAAGATTTACGCACCGCCAACATGATGAAAAATCATCACCTGGCACGCAGTATTGCGGCACAGTCCTGGCGGGAGATNTACGGCAAAGAACTCCTTGTCGTCAACCCATACAAGACCTCTCAAGTCTGTTCGTCCTGCGGACATGACGACGGCAAACACGGTCTGGCTGTCAGAGAATGGACGTGTCCAGCCTGTCAGGCTCATCATGACCGTGATGTGAACGCTGCAAAAAACATCCTTTCCATTGGCATGGGACATGCCTTGGTCAAACAGCCTAAACCGCTGCCTGTGAGCATTCGTGCTAAGCAGGCAAGTTAAAGGTGTTCCCAGAAGCTCGGTACTTTAGTGCCGATGTAGTTCACATTGCAGTTTATTTTGAAAAAGGTATACTGAAAAAAGATTAAGATGAGGAGTGAGTCGATGTATCACGAAAAACTGGATAAATTTCCGGAAGGCTTCCTTTGGGGATCAGCTTCTGCAGCCTATCAGATAGAAGGGGCAGCACAAGAAGATGGAAAAGGCGAGTCTGTCTGGGACCGTTTTGTTAAAATTCCTGGAAAAACGTTTAAAGGGACTACGGGAGAAGTAGCCGTTGACCATTATCACCGTTACAAAGAAGACGTCAAGCTGATGGCTGAACAAGGACTGAAAGCTTACCGATTTTCTATAGCCTGGAGCCGTATCATTCCGGATGGAGACGGTGAAGTCAACGAAAAAGGACTGCAGTTTTACGACAACCTGATTGATGAACTGCTGAAATACGGCATCGAGCCACTCGTAACTCTTTACCACTGGGATATTCCGCAGGCTTTACAGGATAAGTACGGCGGTTGGGAAAGCCGACAAGTTATCGAAGACTTTACCCGCTACTCAGAAATTTTGTTTAAACGTTACGCCAGCAAAGTTAAATACTGGATCAGCTTGAATGAACAGAATATTTTCATCTCACTCGGCTACAAAATGGCAGCGCATCCGCCAAATGTCACCGATGAAAAACGCATGTATGAAGCCAACCACATTGCCAACTTGGCCAATGCATCGGTTATAAAAAAATTCAGAGATCTGAAAATGGACGGCATGATTGGACCGAGTTTTGCTTATGGACCAACTTACGCCAAAGACAGTCACCCACTGAACCAGCTCGCTGCCGAAAATAATGAAGCGTTTAACGCGCACTGGTGGATGGATATGTACGCCTTTGGGAAGTATCCGAAAACGGTCTGGAATTATTTGGAAAAACACGGCCTGACTCCGACGATTGAAGAAGGCGACATGGAACTGCTCAAACACGGCAAGCCGGATTTCATGGGTGTCAACTACTATCAGACAGCTACAGTGGAAGAGAATCCGCTGGATGGCGTCGCTCAAGGTAAAATCAACACCACCGGTAAAAAAGGCACGAGTGAAGCAAGTGGCCTGCCGGGTGTCTATAAATCAGCCGAAAACCCATACGTTGAAAAAACAGACTGGGACTGGGCTATTGATCCGATGGGTCTGCGCATTGGCTTGAGACGCATTGCCAGCCGCTATGATTTGCCTATTTTGATTACGGAAAACGGCCTGGGGGCCTACGACAACCTTGAAGACGACGGCAGCATCCATGATGACTACCGCATCGACTTCCTGCGCAACCACGTCAAAGCCATTCAGCAAGCCATTACCGATGGCGTAGAAGTACTGGGATACTGCACTTGGAGCTACACGGATCTGTTGAGCTGGATGAATGGCTACCAGAAGCGTTACGGCTTTGTCTATGTTGACCGCGAAGAACTGGATGAAAAAGAACTCAAACGCTATAAGAAAGACAGTTACTTCTGGTACAAAAAAGTTATGGAAACAAATGGTGAAGAACTCTAAAAAGTAAAGAGTAAAATAGGCTTTAAAGCAGATAGTAGTGAGACAAATAACTCACTCTGACTGCTTTAGAGCTTTTTTTTCGACTAAAAGTCTGCAGTAAAGTAAACTAAGACTACAAATATAGTTGAGAAAAAGGAGTCGATGAAGGTGACAAAGGCAGTAGTAATCGTGAATCCCACATCCGGAAAAGAAGAAGGGGAAGAATACGGCCCGGCCGTCAAGAAAGAACTGGAAAAACTCTACGATGAAGTGGAACTGAAATGGACGGAAGGTGAGGGTGATGCGACCGAATTTGCGCGGGAAGCCTGCCGCCAGCATGTGGATGCCATTTATGCCATGGGAGGGGACGGCACCGTCAATGAGTGTGTAAACGGCATTGCTCCGGAAGCCAACCGACCAATCTTCAGCTTTATCCCATTGGGGACCGTCAATGATCTTGGGCGTGTGCTGGGTATTCCAATGAATCCAAAAAAAGCGATTCAGGAACTGACTAACCGGAAGAAGCGGACGATTGATATCGGAAAAATCAATGACCAGTATTTTGTAGACATTGTCGCCATCGGCTCAGTTCCGGATGCGGTTCACGAAGTACCGATTGAAAAGAAGACAAAACTCGGTCCATTAGCTTATGTGATGGAAGGCATGAAAGCCTTGAATGAAAAAGAAGTCTATCCCTTTGAGTTTGAGATGGATGGAGAAAAGCTTTCAGCAGAGTCTTTCCTGGTGCTCGTGGCTCTAACAAATTCAGTTGCCGGCATTCAGACGATGATACCTGATGCCGATGTGGATGACGGCTACCTTCATCTGGCTGTGGTCAAAGGGGATACTATTGCGGAAAAAGTGAATTTGATACCGAAAATTTTCGCCGGGACAGTGACTGATGACGAAAACATTCTCTACCGACGCTTTAAAAAAGGTAGAATAGCACTAAGCGAGTCCTATGATAAAGCCATTGTGACTAATGTGGATGGAGACGAAGGCGACGTGCTGCCTGTTATCGTAAAAGTCCTGGCGGGTCATATGGACGTATTTGTACCGGATAATGATTCCGAAGACTAAGTCTTAACCATCATTTAGAAAGGTCACAAAAAAGTCCTGAAATTTTCTCAGATTGAATACGCTTTTTCACTATGCTAAACTAGTGAAAGACATAATTTTTGAAAAGTGAAGAGGACGACTATAAAATGGCAAAAACAAAAGTAAGAGAAATATTGAAATCAGAAGAATCGACGGGAGAAAAACTCAACTACCTCTGGAGTTACTACAAATGGCATGTCGCAATTTTCTTAGTTGGGCTTGGCTTCGCGGTGTTTATGATTAACGACTGGGTTAACCGTCCGATAAGTTACTTCCATGTCGCTGTGCTTGCGCCGGAAGTTAACTTTGATGAAGAAGAAGCGCTAGCTCAGGATATGACAGAACTTCTGCAGCCGGAAGGGGAAAATGAAAGGGTGTTCGTTTCCTTTACGCCTCCAGGACGCCTGTATGAACGTTTTGTCGCCCAGTTTTCAGCTGGAGAATACGACGTTGTTATGATGGATGAAGAGTTCTATGAACAGTATTCAGATTCCGGCTCGATGCAGCAATTTAGATTAAATGGAATAGATGAGGAAGCATTCTACCAGCCGGATATTTACGACAATCCCATTGGGGTCGAGTCCAGTGAGGTTCCTCTATTCGAAGAATACAACTCAACAGATGATTTAATCATGATGATTCCAGGTAATTCAGAGCGCCAGGATAGAATTGCAGAATTTTTCGAAACGCAAGGCTTTGAGATTGAATTAATAGACTAACTGACAATGAAGAGGCACCCGGCTTAAACCGGGTGCTTTCTTTTTTTATGGAAAAATCAGCTGCTGACCAGCTGATTCACCTCATATCAGCCCTTTAAAGTGGTCCACACGCGACAGCCGTCGCGTGTGTTCCTTCTTGAAGAGCCTTTGGGTGTGGTGGTGCAGAGAAAAGTGTCAGTTCAACCAGTCTTTTTTACTTTATTGGTGCGTTGACCGGGACTCAAACTTCAAATTGTTTTGGGTAACAGGGCAAAGCCAATTTGCCCTGTTACCCAAACCATTATTTAAACTGACTTACCGGTCAACTCTCTTTAGCCAGAAGGTCAAGAGATTTTTTATGGTGAGTACAGGGGCAACCCCCAGTTGCCCCTGTACTGACTAACTTAAAGCTTTTGGGTTGCTGGTGAAAATGAGTTTGACCAGTAACTCAATTATTTTTATCAGGTGAGTTCCGGTTCTAATAGTCGTTGCCCAGTTACTCATTTGTATTTCTCTGCTGAGTACCCCTCAAAAGGTCAGAATCGCTTCAAAAAAGCGATTCTACCCGTAAAAGGCATTTTTCCCTGACTAAAATAGTGAGAATTTCTTTAATTAGTCAATATATAAAGCAGGAGGGTGATTAAATGCAAATAGTTAAAGAGAGAAACAAATCTGACCTGCATAACTTACTAGAAATACTTAATAAGCGAATGACGCTGGAAGATGAATACCGAAAGATACTGATAAATTTTGAGAAAGGATACGAGGGAGAGCTGCATTTCGATAATCTCCTTAAGAGGTTTTATAGTGGCGAAGGTATAGTGTTAAATGATTTAAAGATTAGCTACAGAGGCAGCAGTACCCAGATTGATTCGCTGCTGATTACACAGCACTCAATTGAATTGTTCGAAATAAAGAATTATTCTGGTTCATATAGCTATTCAAAAAATAAGATGATCAGCTTGAAGGGAATTGAAATTGCCAATCCATTAACACAGTTAAACCGTACATTATCGTTGATACGCCAGCTGATGAATGAGTGGGGAATTGATCTTGATGTTAATGGTCATATTGTATTCGTCAATAACCACTTCACATTATACGTCGGCGAACCGAGTTATCCATTTATATTGCCGACCCAGATTGAACTCTTTTTAAGCCAGTTATCCAGTCAAAGCAGACACATCAAGCAAGGTCATCAGTTTCTGGCGGATAAGCTGCTGAACTATTCACTCAGTGAATTGCCTCATCAAAAGGAGTATCCTCACTACAACTGGGAAATCTTGAAAAAAGGACTCTCATGCAAAGGGTGCAGTACAATTGACCCTTTACGAACGCAGCGTCGGATTACATGCTTGAAGTGTACGCAGCAGGAAACTGTATCTGCAGCACTGTACCGAAATACTGACGAACTGATGCTGCTTTTTCCCAATGAAAATCTAACTACACCTCTTCTATACAAATGGGTAAACGGATTCGTTTCCAAAGAACGAATCAGTAAATTTCTGAAAACAAATTTTATCATGCATGGCGTATCGCGGGCTATTTACTATGAAAAAGAGGCATCGTCTGAAAACATGGCAGCCAGAGAGCCAACATAAGCCGCCACCATTTCCTCAAAATAGCTTTTTTCAGCGGGCATTTTTCGCTATACTAATAGAGATAACAGTTTAGAAGAGGAGAATGCAGTTGTGATTACATTGAAATCACCGAGAGAAATCGAAGCAATGGATAAAGCCGGGGATGTACTGGCCGCCATTCATGAAGAGCTGCGCGATTTTATTAAACCGGGCATTACGGGAATGGATATTGAAAATTTCGTTGAAAAATTAATGAAAAAATTTGGTGCCACACCCGAACAGAAAGGCTATCAGGGCTATGAATACTCGACCTGTGTCAGTGTCAACGATGAAATCTGTCACGGTTTCCCGCGTCAGGATGTCCTCCAAAAAGGCGATCTAATCAAAGTGGACATGGTTATCAACTTAAATGGCGCGCTCGCGGACTCATGCTGGAGCTACAGCGTCGGCGAACCGACTGATCAAATTCAAAAGCTGATGGACGTCACAAAAGAAGCTCTATACAAGGGGATTGAAGCGGCGCAACTAGGCAACCGTATCGGTGACATTGGCCATGCCATTCAAACTTACGTTGAAGCAGAAGGCTTTTCAGTGGTTCGCGAATTTATCGGACACGGCATTGGGCCGACTTTACATGAAGCCCCAAGCGTGCCTCACTACGGAGAAGCCAATAAAGGCACACGTCTGAAAGAAGGCCTCGTTATTACTATCGAACCCATGGTCAACACCGGTACATGGAAGTCGAAAATGGACAATAATGGCTGGACAGCTCGCACGCAGGACGGCGGCTTGAGTTGTCAGTATGAACACACCATTGCCATCACGAAAGATGGACCAAAGATTTTAACGCAGCAAAAAGGTGAATAACAACTTCTGAAAGGAGGCACCATGATGGCTAAAAAGACTTTTCATTATGAGAACAAAGACAGAGAAATGGGTTTCAGTGTGGAATACCGCATGCCGACAAAGCAGGAGTTTCTAGCAATTGGCGGCTTAATCAGTCTCGTTTCAGGCATTTGTCTGCTGTTTAAAGCATTTTCAGAAAAGGGTGACTAGGATGGCGACTCATACTGTAGGGATTTTATTGTTTGATGATGTGGAAGTTCTGGATTTCGCCGGACCCTATGAGGTGCTCTCGGTCACACAAGATGAACAAAAGGATAAACCTTTTAACGTCGTAACCATTTCTGAAACCGGAAAAGAAATCCGCGCGCGAAACGGTCTGAGGGTCACACCTGACTATTCTTTTGACACGCATCCGCCACTGGATACATTGATAGTCCCCGGTGGATACGGTGCCAGAGAAGTCGAAAGCAAGAATCCCGTTCTGGTTGACTGGGTTAAACAGCAACACGAACAGGTCGAAAAAATGACCTCCGTCTGTACAGGTGCGTTCATTTTAGCTGAAGCGGGCCTCCTCAAAGGCAAAAAAGCGACCACCCACTGGACGACTCTGGACCGGATGGAAAAAGAGTATCCGGAACTGACAGTTATTCGCGAAGTGAAATTTGTCGATGAAGGAAAAGTCATCACGTCAGCGGGAATTTCTGCCGGGATTGAAATGGCGCTGCATTTAGTGGCCGAACTCACAACACTTGAAACGGCCAGACACACAGCTAAGCATATGGAATACGACTGGCAGACACAATACTAACTATAAAAGCACGTAACTCAGTCCTGTACAGGAGCACACAGCGTGCCGGACGAGCCGTGCTTTTTACATATCTTAGGACAAAGGGGAAAAGTAGATGCATCAGATAAGCGACCAGACCAAAAAGTGGGTGGAAGACCAGTTGGAAGGGAAAATTAAATCGACTAAGCCCATGCCCGGCGGAACCTCTTCGCAAATGTCCTTGCTTCAGATAAAGACAAATCAAGATACATTAGAAGAAGTGGTGCTGAGGGAATACACGAATGCAGACTGGCTTAAGACCGAACCGCAAATTGCTTTTCAGGAAGCAAAAAACTTAAAGCAGGCCGAGAAAGTGACTATACCAACGCCCGTTTGTCTTGCCGTAGACGGAGATGCGACTCAGACAACTTGGCCAAGCCTGCTGATGAGTAAAGTAGAGGGAAAGGTCGATTTGAAGCCCAAGGATTTCGATAGCTGGCTTGATCAGCTGGCCAGAGCCCTCACTGTGGTTCACGAAATTAACAATCCCTCAATAAAGCATAAATATTTTCGTTATTTCAACACTAACCAGCCGGTCAAAGCTAAATGGTCAGCCTTACCCAACAAATGGCGAGCCGCTTTTCAACTGTTAAAGCAGCAGAATCAGCCGGACTTTACCCCTTCGTTCATCCATAGAGACTATCACCCGACAAACGTCTTGTTTGAAATTGGAAAAGTATCCGGCATCGTGGACTGGCCGAATGCCTGTCTGGGTCCGAAAGAAATCGATATCGGCCATTGCAGGTGGAATCTGGCGATGCTGTTTGGTCAACAGGCAGCGGAAGCCTTTTTAGAAGCCTACCATCGCCACAACCCCAGCTTCAGTTATGATGCATATTGGGACCTGGAAGCGCTGGGGAATGTCTTTACTGAAGAACGACCGGAAGTATACAGTGGCTGGGAAACGTTTGGAATCAATGACTTAACTGAAGAAAAACTGATCAGAAGAATGGATGAGTTTTTACTGAACGCACTGGAAAGAATGTAAATAGAATGGAATCGGGTACAGGAGATTTGATCTTCATACTATAAAAATAGAAGCAGGGAACCACGCCTATAAAAGTATGAAGAAAGTTTAAACATTTTGCTTTTGAAGGCTGCAGTGAAGCCGTTCCTCAGTTTTTGCTATAGCTTAATCAATTTTTGTCTGGTAAACTTACCCGTGGAGAAATTTTAAACCAATTAGAGTAAGCACTATAGAAGGGATACACTATGAATCTCGACCCACTTTTAAACTACATCCCCAAACTGGACTGGATTAATGATATGTCCAGCCGTGTGAGAAAAGGGGAAATCTGGCAGCATTCCGCTTTTGTCACCTATTATGTCCTGCTGACTGCTTTTCCACTAATTGTTGGTATCATCAACTGGCTGCAGCAGTTCGAACAGGGCCTGGCTGCACCGGTATGGTTCGTTTACCGCATTGCACCCTACCCACTAGCCGAGCAGATAATTCAGGATATGGTGCAGATTTATGAAAGCTCAAACGTTGGAGTGCTGCTGGTGGCGACCATTTCAACAGTCTGGACCGTCAGCTGGACGATGGCTTCAACTTTGATGGGTCTGAACCGGGCGTATGGCGTCAAACAGAGGAAAAACATTGTCGTCTTGCGTATTTTGGCCTTTTTACTGACATTTGTTTTTGCCGCTTGGATCACCTTAATCGTTTTTGTAATTAACGGCGTGACTACAAGCAGCTTAGGCAGATGGGCACTGTTTTTGCCATTAACGTTCGTTACTTTCGCAATGCTGTACTACCTTGTACCGAATGTGATACAGCGCATCAGAAACGTCATCCCGGGCGCTCTCTTTTCAACAGCTGCACTACTTGTCGCCATTATCGGTTACCGGCTGTTTCTGAATCAGCTTCCAGAAGACTCAACCTTCTTTACGCTGACCGGTAGTTTTATGGTTCTGTTGGCTCTGCTGCAGAAAATGTCCTTAGCCATACTGGCTGGTGGATCAATTAATGCCACATTCATGCAAATGCAGGAAGGGCACATCGGTGAGAAAAATGAAAACAGCAAGTTCGTCCGTTTTCTTAAAAAAGTCGGCCTGACGAGACTGCTTGAAGTCAAACGCACACAATAAGGTGTCGGTTTGCTGGTCATTTAGTACTTAGCAAGCTGGCCAGTACCACACATCACCTAAAACTTCTTACTGAAAGGACTTATTATGGAATATCAAAAATATGAATCAGGCAACTCTTTCATGAAACTACTCGAATGGATTATGACCTTGGCTTACTTAAACATTTTGTGGCTGGGTTTTACATTAGTTGGTTTTATCTTTTTTGGCTTCGGACCGGCTACGATAGCTGTTTACCGCCTAATTCGTAAAAAACTGCGTCAAGGAGATCTGTCTCACATATTCAAAAAATTCAGAACGATATATAAAGAAGAATTTAAGCAAGGCGGCATATACACAGCCATGGCATTTGGGGCGGCTGCATTCTTATATGTAGACTTCCGCATTGTTGAGGCTTTACCTCAATCCAATCTTATTCAACTTCTGGTCATTCCGGCGCTGCTAATCTTAACCGCTTTAGTTATTGTTCTAGCAACGTTTACGTTAGGATATTACGCAGAGTATGGCGGGAAAATGATTGACGCCTTGAAAAACGGCTTTTGGGTGACCTTAATTTCACCTATAAGCATCATTGTTATCCTGCATGCCTTTCTCCTTCAATTCTTTATCATGAGCTATATACCAGGGCTTTTCCTGTTCTTTTCGCTGACACTCTATGCCTTTATAACAGAATGGATTATGAACAAGGCTTTCAAGCGTATAAACGTTAGAAAAAAATCTTTATAATTTTAGAAAACTGACTTGACATAATTGTAATATCAGGTTATAGTTACATATGTAAAGCGCTTTCGACAGGAGAAAAATAAAATGGTTACAATTTATGATATTGCGAAACACTCAGGTTATTCCATTGCCACTGTTTCAAAGGCACTGAATAATAAAAACGTGAGTGAGAAAGCAAGACTTAAAATTATGGATGCAGTCGATGAACTGCACTATACGCCAAATTCCTCAGCGAGGACACTGGCGACAAATAAGTCATGGATGATTGGGATTGTCTTCGATGAAAACCTCGGATTCGGTTTAGCCCATCCATTCTTCAGTCAAGTTATTGAAGGCTTCAAAAAACATGTCGAACTTTACAACTATGATTTGCTTTTTGTATCTCGGCACATGGGACTTCAGCAGGAGACTTACAAGCACCTCCTTCACCGGGGTGTTGACGGCATTGCAGTCATTCAGTCATTTGGTGATGACGAGCTGCGCAAGAGTAATCTGTCCATTCCAACTGTCTACATAGACCGGCCGACAAATGAACCGGGTTCTGTATACAGTGACAACCGGACTGGCAGCCGACTGGCAGTCAATCATCTGGTAGATAACGGGCACACAAAGATTGCGCATATCATGGGAGACCAGACAACTTATGCCGGTATTGAACGGGCAGCGGGGTTTAGGGATGCCATGAAAGCAAAAGGCATTGATGTGAGAGAAGACTACATGGTCAGCGGAGGGTATTACTCTCAAGCAGGTGGTAGAGAAGCGATGATTCGTCTTCTAGCTTTAGAAGACAGACCCACAGCCGTTTATGCTGCAGGGGATGAGATGGCGATTGCAGCCATCCGAGTTATCAAAGAATCAGGGTTGCGCGTACCGGAAGACATTTCAGTCATCGGGTTTGACGACATTAAACTGGCCCAGCATATTGATCCGCCTTTGACGACAGTCAGACAGGATAAGGAACTGATTGGCCAGCAGGCAGCAATTATGCTCCTGGATAAAATCAATAACAAAGAAGAAAGGACTAATGATGTTAAAAAAATGGTACCTGTAAGTTTAGTTAAACGTCAATCAGTGCATCGCCTTGCTTAAGCAAGGTATCATTTTATGTAACAATTAAGCGCTTAAGCAGAGCGATTTTGACATATTTCTGACATAAAGAGGTGATAAAAGGGGGAAAAAAGTTAATATTGCTATTGTAATCGGTAACAAAGTAAGGTATTCTATCGGTAAACACTAATTTTTTATTTTAACCTTGAGTTAAGCGCTTAAGGTTGTACACGAATACACATTCCTAGGAGGAAGAAAATGAAGAATTCATGGAAATTAGCAGGATTATTAAGCACAGCAGTACTATTGGCAGCATGTGGCAACGGAAACGGCGACGCAACTGGAGATTCTAACAATGATAGTGGAAACGGTAACGGTTCTGGAGACGGCGAACAAGTTAACTTGATCATCAACTCATTCACAGACGAATTACAGTACCCAATCGACAGATTTATGGAAGAAAACGAAAACGTAAACATCGACCTGCAAATCATCCCAACTGAAAACTACGTAGACACATTGCGTCCGGCTCTTGAGTCAGGAAGCGGAGCACCAGACATCTTCACAGCTGAAATTGTATACTTGCTTGACTGGATTGAACAAGACTACTGGATGGACTTAGGTGAATTCGGCGTTGAAGACTGGTCAGACGAGTACGTTGAATACGTATGGGAATTAGGCCGTTCACAAGACGGAAACATGAAAGCTCTATCGTGGCAGACAACACCAGGTGGAATCTTCTACCGTCGTTCAATCGCTGAAGAAGTATTCGGCACAGACGACCACGAAGAACTTGGCGAACAGTTCTCTACTATGGAAGGTTTAATGGAAGCAGGCGAAATGTTAGCTGATGCTGGCTACCGTTTATTCCCAGATGAAGGATCTATCTCACCATTCACAATGGGTAACAACCCGGCTCCATGGGTAGACGAAGACGACAACTTGAACATGACTGACGAACGTCTATCATACTTTGACTATGCACGTCAGCTGAGAGACAACCAGTTCACAGCACTTGCTCCAGCATGGTCACCATCATGGTTTGCATCATTCAATGAGCCAATCACATACAATGCCGGTTGGGATGATACTGACGATGTAGATGATTCTGATGGAACAACTGAAGTATTCGGTGTATCTCTACCATCATGGGGACTGCCACACGTTCTTAGAACAGACGCAACTGAAACAGCTGGCGACTGGGGAGTTACAAACGGACCATCTTCTTTCTTCGGAGGCGGTACTTGGATCGGAATTTATGAAGGAACAGATCATCCAGATGTCGCATTCGACTTTATTCAAATGCTTGTTAACGACGAAGAATTCCTGAAAGAGTGGGTTTCTGAGACTGGTGACGTATTGAGCCACCTTGGAGTTATGGAAGAAGTGTCTGACGGACACGAAGATGAGTTCTTAGGTGGACAAAACCACTATGACTTCTTCTTAGCTGAAGCAGAAAATATCGACCCAAGCCACATCACTCGTTATGACCATCGTCTAGACCAAATGTTTGGTTCAGCAGTTGGAGCATACGTTGAAGGGGACTTGACTCAAGAGGAAGCTTTAGAAGAGTTCTACGCAGAAGTTCAAAATGCGTTCCCTCAAATCAGCGTTCCTCAAGACTAAAAAAATCACATAGGGGGTTAGCTAACTTAGTTAGCGCCCTCTATATTACTTATTAAAGTAGAAAAGTAACAGTTTGACTTCTCAGTGTCTGAGTGGATTGACCTGTTTTTCTCAGCACAGAAAGGAAAAGATAGATTATGACTAAAGACAATAAAGCCTATTTATTTATTGCTCCATTTGTTATCGTATTTCTCTCGTTTAATATTTATCCAATTTTACTCACGTTTTACTACTCAGTTACCAACTATACGGGTATGGGAGGAATCGAAAACGCAGACTTTATTGGACTAGATAACTATAGACGACTAATACAGGATGATTTCTTCTTCCAGGCCTTCTTCAATACAATCAGAATTTGGGGACTGAACTTTGCCATTCAGATTGCTATCGCCTTAGGACTGGCTTTGTTGTTTACGGATATTCGATTGAAATTAAAAGGCTTGAATTGGTTCAGAGCATTATTCTTTTTACCAAATATTATTACAATAGCCTCTGTTGCACTGCTGTTCAGTATTTTACTAGACTGGAACTTCGGTTCACTTAACCAGATGCTATTAAGCCTAAACATCATTGATCGTCCAATTAACTGGCTCAACAATCCGACTTATGCGCAAAGCTGGGCGGCCCTTATTGGTGCATGGATGTGGTTTGGTAATACCTTTATCGTCTTGATGGCTGGTATTTCTGGTATTCCAAAAGACTTCTACGAAGCAGCCTTTATTGATGGCGCTAACTGGTGGCAGTCTTTTACTAAAATTACCTTGCCACAGTTGAAACCTATCCTATTATACGTGTTTATTACGTCAATCATTGGTGGACTTCAGATCTTTGATTTACCAATGCTATTAACAGATGGACGAGGTGCACCTCGTGGAGCACTAAATACAATGGTACTTTATCTGTACAACCAAGCCTTCAGCTTTGCTAACTTCGGTTACTCAGCAGCTATTGCCTATGGCCTGTTTTTAATCACGATTGTCTTTTCAGCCGTTACGTTCAAGACAATGTACCGTGGTCAAGTCAAAGTTAAAAGAGGAGGGAAGAAATAATCATGAAAGATTTAAGAATAGCGCGTGGAGTGATATACTTCTTCCTTATAATTTTAGTTATCATCTGTTTTATTCCTTTTTACATGATGATTGTCAACGCTACCCGTTCCAACTCAGAGATTTTAAGAGGATTCTCACTTGTGCCAAGTGATGCTTTATTTGCCAACTATGAAACATTGACAAGTTACATCAATATCTGGCTTGGATTCAGAAACAGTCTATTTATTGCACTATCGGTAACTATTTTGAATGCGTATTTCTCAGCATTAACAGCCTTTGCACTTGCTGTATACAAATTCAAAGGTAAAAATGGTATCTTTGTTGCCTTTATCATCTTGATGATGGTACCAGGACAACTGGGTTTGATTGGTCTGTATGACCTGGCTGCTACTTTCGGTATCTTGGATACCTACTGGCCACTAATTATTCCAGCAATTGCGGCGCCATTTACTGTGTTCTTCTTTAGACAGTATCTGATTACATCAATGCCGATGTCAATTCTGGAATCTGGACGTATGGACGGAGCTGGAGAAGCTTACATGTTCCATAGACTTGTATTGCCAATCTTAAGCCCGGCGATTGCGACAATGGGTATCTTTACCTTTATCGGATCATGGAACAACTTCTTGTTCCCACTGGTCATTATTCGTTCGCCAAGACTATATACTTTACCGATTATGATTAGACAACTTCAAGGATCACCTGTTGCGCAGAACCTGGGTGCAATTTACCTGGGTATTGCTATCTCAGTTGTGCCTATTATGGTTGCCTTCATATTCTTATCAAAATACATCATCTCAAGTATTTCTGCAGGTGCTGTTAAAGGGTAATATGACATTAAAAGTACTATCATCTATGTGTTTTGTAGAGCATAGTACTTTTTTTGTGAATTAAAAACTCTCATTTAGACTGAACTAATGATAAAAAGAGCAATCACTCACGTTAGGATGATGAAAAAGATGACGAACCGTACAGTTAAAGCTGTTCAATCTGTCAAAGAAACAAACAGTTTCTGGCAGCCTGTTTCTATAGAAAAAACTGACGAGTCAAAAGGAGCAACCGTTACGATTGATCCCACAAAATCCTACCAGACTTGGATGGGATTCGGTGGGGCCTTGACGGAATCCGCTACCTATACACTCGACAAACTGCCTGAAGAAAAGAAAGAAAGCATTCTGCAGGCTTATTATAATGAAGAAAGTGGACTAGGCTACACACTTGGGCGACTGCATATTGCCAGTTGTGACTTTTCTCTTGAAAATTATGACTATATTGAAGAAAACGACGAAACACTCGAAACCTTCAACATGGATCGCGAAGAGAAATGGGTCCTGCCGACCTTGAGACGTGCTCAGGAAATTGCCAGACAGCCACTGACTTTACTTGCTTCACCTTGGAGCCCGTCAGCTTGGATGAAAACCAACGGCGAACGCAATAACGGTGGCAAGCTAAAAAAAGAATACTATACCTTGTGGGCACAGTTTATTGCCCGTTACTTAAAGGAAATGAAAGCAAAAGGTTTTGATATCGAAGCCATTACTGTACAGAACGAACCGGCGGCAACTCAAACGTGGGATTCCTGTGAATACACAGCTGAAGAAGAAGCTGAAATGGTCAAAGTTCTGAACAGAGTCTTTAATGAAGAAAACATCGACGTCAACATCATCATCTGGGATCATAACCGTGATTTGATTTTTGAACGAGCGGATGATCTCTTAAAAGATAAAGAAGCCAACAAAGGCGTCTGGGGTGTCGGCAATCACTGGTATATGTCAGAAGACTTCGAAGAACTCTCAAAAGTTCACGACAAATACCCGGATAAACATTTGATCTTCACAGAAGGCTGTATAGAAGGTGGCGTGCAACTAGGTGCCTGGCACACAGGCGAACGCTATGCCAGAAATATTATCGGAGACATGAACAACTGGCTGGAAGGGTTCCTTGACTGGAATATCGTGCTGGACGAAATGGGAGGCCCAAACCATGTCGGTAACTACTGTGATGCACCGATTATCGTTGATACCAACGACAAAGTTGCGCACTACAACAGCTCATATTATTTCATCGGACACCTGAGCCGATTCATTAAACCGGGAGCAAAACGTGTGCATTCAGAACTAAAAGGGGCAGATTTATCTGTTGTTTCTTTTGAAAACAAAGACGGATCAGTTGCGACTGTCTTACTGAATGAAACGGATGAGGCGACCGAATTATCCATAAATCTAAACAATGAAGCAGCAACTGTTCACTTACCGGCACACAGTATCACAACTGTGGTCAGTGAACAGGCATAGAAAGGTTGACAAGTGTGTATAAATTATTAGAAGACGGACGTTTTAACATCAAAGATTTTCAGACGGCCAGTCCGTTTGCCAGCTTCCTTCCGGGGATTTCTGGAACAGACGGTATTCCGCTTTGGGCATTTTATGTAAACAGAGGACAGGGAATGGCAAGTTTTGGGGTCGACAATAAAGACAATGCCATGCTGGAATTTTTACCGGCCAACAAAGCCTACCAGTATGTCTCAACACAAGGGTTTCGCACATTTCTGAAAGCAACACGTTCAGAAGAAACAGTGGAATACGAACCTTTTAACGAAGAAAGCAGTGTTATCACAGATGAAATGACCATCGCGGACAACCATCTGGAACTCACTCATACTCATAAGCAACTGGGCCTTGAGATGAAAGTCGTTTACTTTACACTGCCGCACCAGGCGATTCCTGGTCTGGTAAGAGAAGTAACATTCACCAATACGCGCGATGAACCCATTTCTTTACAAGGAATAGACGGTTTGGCCAGCATGTTCCCAGCACATGTGGACGATGCAGGATACAAGAGTATCTCCAATACTTTCAAGAGCTGGTTTGATGCATCTGTTGTAGGTGACAAGTTCTCTTACTACTTCCTAAGAGGGAGTACGGCGGATGATGCCAAAGTAGACCAGAATGATGAAGGAAACTTCTATGTATCCTTACTTGAAACAGCCAACGGTGCTAAACTGGTTACCCCATTCTTTGACCGTGACAGTGTATTCAGCAGCGACTTAACTTTGCAGAAACCAAGAGCATTTTTCGGTGAAGATAAACTGGACGTTTCAAATCAGATTGGTACAAACAAAGTCAGTGCAGCCTTCACACCATTTGATGTGGACTTGGCAGGAAAAGCAAGCATGACGTTGACCAGTGTATTCGGTCAGACAACTGACAGAGAACAGGCTGAACAATTTATCGATACGCATGTCAATTCTGAACAGCTTAGAGCCGATAAAGACTCTGCTTTTGGACTGGCTCAGGAATACACCAAACGTGTCGAAACCAAAACAGCCAACAAAGCGTTTGATGCATACGTTAAACAGAATTACTTGGATAACGGTATCCGTGGTGGGTTCCCAATCGTATTTGAAAATGAACAGGCGAAACAAGTATTTTACCTGTACTCCCGTAAGCACGGCGATTTGGAAAGAGACTATAACTTCTTCTCCATCTCACCGGAATACTATTCCCAGGGTAACGGAAACTACCGTGACATGAATCAAAATAGACGCCTGGACACCTTCTTTGAACCTAAAGTAGCTGACCGCAATATGCGTCAGTTTATGAGTCTGATTCAGCTGGATGGGTATAACCCGCTGGCGATCAAAACGGTGAAGTACACACTGGAAGATAAATCCTTTGACTTTACCGCTCATGGTTTCTCAAAAGATCAGCAGTCTCAGTGGCTTGACGTATCAGCTAACGGCTATACACCAGGCAGCCTGAAAAAATTCGTTGAAGAAAACAACATTGACTTAAACGACTCCTTTGAAGCTTTCCTGACAAATGTCTTGAGTGCCAGCAAAGAAGCACTTGAAGCCGTTCACGGCGAAGGGTTCTGGAGCGATCACTGGACATATAATCTGGACTTGATTGACAGCTACTTGGCTATTTTCCCAGATAGAGCTGACGAAGCCTTCTTTGACGAAAGCTACCGTTTCTTCAACAGTCCTGCCTCCGTGCAGCCGCTCAAAGAGAAACTGAAAAAAGGCAAACTTGGCTGGCGTCAGTACGATGCCGTTAAGGAAAATGAAGAACTCGTGGAAGCGCAAGCTAAAGGCGAACAATTATGGATTCAAGCAGACGGTAAACCAGTTGAAACAAGCCTATTCAGCAAACTAATACTTCTAGCCGCCAATAAACTCTCTTCATTAGCGCCTTATGGTTTAGGTGTTGAGATGGAAGGTGGCAAACCAGGCTGGAACGATGCGATGAACGGCCTACCAGGTATGTTTGGTGCCGGTACATCTGAACTGTTTGAAGTGAAGCGTCTTGTTGAACGACTGCTAGATGTGGAAAACAAACAAGCCATCAACTTGCCTATTCAAGCTGTAGACTTTCTGATGGAACTGAAAAATGCGATTGGTCAAATGGATGAGCTTAATTTAGAAGCTTGGAAGACATTGACTTCTGTTCGTGAAACCTACCGTGCAGCATTCAAAGGGACAACTGACTATGAAATGGCGACCGTTGGACAAGATACGGTAGTTGAACTCATCAACGAATTTGACAAGCTGATTAACAAAGCTGTTGCGTCAGTAGAAGGTTTGGACACCGAAGTGGTACCGACTTATATCTACTTTGAAGCAACGGTCGAAGACGGAGACATTACTGAGATGACGCCTCATCCAGTGACGCCGTTCTTAGAAGGTATCGTCAAGAAAATGAAAATTTCAGGCGACGTATCAGAAGCGCGTGACTTGTATAAGAAAGTTAAAGCATCCGACTTGTATGACCAGAAACTCGGCATGTACAAGACCAGTGCCAGCATAAAAGATGAACCGATTGAATTGGGCCGTGCGAAATTCTTCACACCAGGTTGGCTTGAAAACGAATCAGTCTTCCTGCACATGGCTTACAAATACCTGCTTGAATTAGTTAAAGTTGGACTGCATGACGAATTCTTTGAAGAAATCAAAACTGGTTTGGTAGTCTTTACTGATCCGAAAGTGTACGGCCGAAGCATACTGGAAAACTCTTCCTTTATCGCCAGCAGTGCCAACCCGGATGAAAGCCTGCACGGAAAAGGTTTCGTAGCCCGACTAAGTGGATCAACAGTTGAATTCATGCACATGTGGGTGGAACTGTTTATCGGCAAGAAGCCATTTACGATGACAGAAGAAGGTCTGACATTCAAACTGAATCCAGTACTTCCAGCAGATTTCTTTGATGAAGGAAAAATCAGCTTTACCTTGTTCGGCAACATCCCGGTCACTTACACGAATACGACCGACAAAGGAACATTCGGAAACGATAAAGCGCAACCTGTTTCTTACGCGGTGACTCTTAAATCCGGTTCAACAGAAACTTTCGGAGCAGAAGGCGTTACTGGAGACGTTGTAGAACAGATCCGTAACAAAGAAGTCGCTTCAATTGAAGTGGAATTAGGCTAATGAAGGGTTAATCAAAGTTTTAAAAGTTAGATTGAAGAAAGCCCGCGGAAACAATTCCGCGGGAACTATTCTAACTGTAAAAATAACCATTAGTAAACCTTTTATTGAAAGCGCATACCTTTAGTCTTCTTTTCATCACTGGTAAACTGCGCAGGAGTATACCAAGAACACAGCAGCGGTCATCAGCAAAATCACTTATCTATTTTCACTTTAAGTTAAGCGCTTAACCCAAATAGGTTGAGTAGAAATCTAGAGTAGTTCAATCTGGCTGAGCCAGATTGGTCCTTATAAAGCCAACTCACTGAGTTATGTAAGCGCTAAACTGAACAGAATTGAGATTCCGTTTAGTTGAGTGGAGCAGATTAGCGCTGATCTTCATCAGCCTCAATCTTGATGAAGTAAAGCAAGACAAAAGACGCTAAACTGCAGCAAATCCAATAATTATGAAGTTCAGTCATTCAGCAGAAACGCGAACTTAACGATTTTGTTAATGTAGAATCTGGTCCAGCCAGATTCCTTCTTAAAAATCAGCCATATAATTGAAAAATAGAGAATTATAATCATATGCTGAACGGTAGCACCCAATCCATAGTTTTAACCTTTTAAAAAATCAGAAATACGGAGGGAAAAGATGAAAAATCAGAAAAGCGTTGCAGTCATTTGTAGTTTATTATTAGTAGGGCCAGCTGTTTTAAATACCATGCAAATCAGCGAAACAAGTGTTATGGCAGAAGAAAATGGTCATGTACCTGATTGGCAAGTTACTTTCGAAGACAATTTCGATGGCGATGGGCTAAATTTAGATTACTGGACTATCGATACGGGGAATGGTTTTTATAACGACGGCGAATGGATTTCAGGTTGGGGTAATAATGAAGACCAATATTATCACGAAGACAATGTTCGTATTGAAGATGGCCGCCTGATTCTTGAAGCGAGAGAAGAGTATATGGAAGATGAACATGGCGAATATGACTATACTTCTGGAAAAATTTTGACCCGAGACAAATTTTATCAAGCTTATGGTCGTTTTGAAGCAAGTATGAAGCTTCCTGACGGACAAGGGTTCTGGCCAGCTTTTTGGATGATGCCCCAAGATGACACATATGGTGGATGGGCAGCTTCTGGTGAAATTGATATTATGGAGAATGCTGGATCAGAAACAGACAAAACAAGTGGAGCGATTCACTACGGTGGACTGTGGCCTAATAACACCTATACTCACGGTGAGTATGACTTCACAGAAGGCAGCACAACAGAATTTAATACTTATGCCGTTGAGTGGGAACCTGAAGAAATTAGATGGTACGTTAATGACGATTTGTTCTTCAGTACAAGTGAATGGCACACTGCTGGCTTTGAATACCCTGCACCATTCAACCAAGATTTCTTCCTTATTTTAAACTTAGCAGTAGGTGGATGGTTCGGTGGAGCAGCCGATGAAACAACTGAATTCCCAGCTCAAGTAGAAGTGGATTATGTCCGTGTTTATGAGGATGCTAATGCTGACTATGACACAACACCATCACTTCCAAGAGAAGAAGATGAAGACGACGGTTTAGACCGTGATCCAGCTAACTGGGAATCTGTTGGAGAAAATCTGATTGTAGACGGTTCATTTGAAGAGACAACTGAATTTGGGGATGAGAATAACCTTTCTACATGGAATCTATTTAACCTATCAGACCATGATCCAGGTGGAGGTAAAGGAAACTTTTCTATTGTTGACGATGTATTAAATGTAGAAATCGAACAAGTAGGCTGGAACTGGTGGCAGATACAGTTATTCCAAAACCTGACTTTAGCTGAAGGTACCTATAAACTGTCATTTGATATGTCTTCTGAACATGAAAGAGACATGCGTTTGAGACTTGAAGATTCAGGCGAAGGGGTTAAAGTCTTCTCCGTAAATGAAGGCATGGATACGCATGAAATCATATTCCACGTACAAGAAGCAGATGACTTCAAATTCTTGTTCGGCTTCGGACGTGAGCATGATGAGGAAGAACTGGAAACACCATACCTCATGACACTGGATAATGTAGCCTTGCATGCGGCAGAATTTATTGAAGCACCAGCTGAACCACAACCAGATGATGAAGACGGCGAGTGGGTATATATTGGTGAAAACTTAGTACAAGACGGTACATTTGAACAGACAACTGAGTTTGGCAATCCTGAAGATATGATGACATGGAATGTCCATAATCAAGGCGATTACGAAGGCTGGGCAGGTTTAGCTGAGTTCTCAGTGGTAGATGAGGTCTTAAATGCAGAAATCCAGCAGGTTGGCTGGGACTGGTGGCAGATTCAACTATTCCAGGATGTCAATGTACCAGCAGGCACATACAAACTGTCATTTGATATGGCTTCTGAACTAACTAGAAATGCTCGTGTTGAACTTGTTGATTCTGGAACAGCACTAAATGTATTTGAAGTGAATGATGATATGGAAACTTATGAGTTTATTTTAAACGTTTCCGAAGAAGGCGTATTCCGACTGATGTTTGGACTGGGTCGTTTACCAGACGAAGAAGAATTAGAAGTGCCTTATACTATGCTTCTGGATAATGTTAGCTTACGCGCAGTAGAATTCGTTGAAGATGAAGAACCAATAGATGACGAAGATGATATAGACGATGAAACAGATGCAGATGATGAAACTGAGGTAGGCGACGATACAGATACAGAAGATGAAACAGACGTAGATGACGATACAGATGCAGACGATGAAACAGACGTAGATGACGATACAGATGCAGAAGATGAAACAGACGTAGATGACGAAACAGATGCAGGTGACGTTACAGATACAGACACAGACGTTGAAGATGAAACAGCTGCTGATACTGATGTTGAAGATTCAAACACTACTCTGGGTGAGCGTTTACCTGAAACAGCTACTGCTATCTGGACTGTAGGTGCTTTAGGCCTAACAGGACTTGTATCAGGAGTAGGAATCAAATACTTTAAACGCAAGTAATCGATAAAAAATAGTTACCACTAACAAAGGTTAAAAGGTTAAAACACACATGAAGTGCCTGACTAGAGAAGCTCGGTAAGTTTGTGCATATCTCCAAGTCAGGCCTTTTTGTCTTAAAAATGCTTATAGCTTCTTTATAGATAAACTATTAACATCCTAATTAGGGTAGTATAGCTCTTCCTAAAAACTGGCTATAAAACCGAAACTGAATAAGAACAAATGAGCGAGTGAAATACAGTTTTCACCCCACAAAATAAACTATTTAATGGACAGTGCAATACGGAGCGAAAAAGATGATAAAGAGAAAGAAGATAGTACTCATTAGCAGTGTTTTGTTAATGGCACCGACAGTTTTGAGCACGAGTTATGGTGCCGAAACACCCGCTATGGCGGCCGAAGATAATCAAACAAAAGACAACCTTATCCTTAATGGTGATTTCAGCGAAGGAACGGATCACTGGGAGACATGGAATGGTGAGGGAGGCGAATCTTCCTTTGATGTAGAAGATGAACAGGCAGTCGTGACGGTACACAGCATTGCCGGAATGCACCCGGAGTGGGGCGTGCCTATTAGCTGGTCCAGTCAGTTCCAGCAAGATGGCATCGAACTTGAAGCGAATCAAAAATATGTCATCACTTTTGATGCAAAGTCGACAGTTGAACGTCCTATTACTGTTGAACGAACAAATCTCTCAGAAAATCCGCAGTCCCATCACTTGATTACCGAAGAAATGCAGACATTTGAAGTGGAGTTTAACACGCTTCAGTCAGGGACGATGATGTTGAATTTCCTCTTAGGCAACGTTCATCAGGACGGGGTAGAAACGCCCGAAGAAGAACACACCCTGACTTTTGACAATATTTCTGTTCAGTCACTCGGCGAGGTGGAAGAAGAGGATGCCGAAAGAGAATGGGAACTGACCTGGTTGGATGAGTTCGAAGGCGATTCCCTGGACTCCAGCAAATGGACTATCGATACCGGAAATGGATTTTATAACGAAGGCGAATGGATTTCCGGTTGGGGGAACAACGAACTGCAGTATTACGATGAAGAAAATGTCCGTGTAGAAGATGGCCGTCTGATTCTGGAAGCAAGAGAAGAAGAACGCTCAGATGAGTACGGTGAGTACGACTACACATCTGGGAAAATTACATCTGAAGGCTTGTTCACTCAGGCATACGGACGCTTTGAAGCAAGCATGAAGCTGCCGGAAGGACAGGGCTACTGGCCGGCTTTCTGGATGATGCCGGAAGACGATGTCTACGGCGGATGGGCAGCGTCAGGTGAGATTGACATCATGGAGAACCGCGGATCAGAAACCAATCAGGTCAGCGGTGCCATTCACTATGGTGGCATCTATCCAAACAATACCTATAGTGAAGGGGCCTACCGATTTGATGAAGGAAGCACCCAGGAATTCAATACCTACGCTGTTGAGTGGGAACCGGAAGAGATCCGCTGGTACGTTAACGATGAACTCTTCTATAGAACAGGCGACTGGTATAGTGAAGAAGGCGAATATCCCGCACCCTTTGATCAGGAATTTCACCTCATTCTGAACCTGGCTGTTGGAGGCTGGTTCGGTGGGGATCCGGATGACACAACAGAATTTCCTGCGCAAGTAGAAGTTGAGTATGTCCGGGCATATGAAGACGCTAACGCCAATCATGAAGCAAGTGCGGCACCAGCTGATTCAGATGCAGATGAATCGGATGAAGACGATGCATCAGACGAAACAGAAGAAGACTCTGAGACTGCTGAAGGTGAAGGGTTGCCTCAAACAGCAACCATCCTGTGGACTGTAGGCGCTATAGGCTTGATTGGCTTAGTTGCTGGCTTAGGAATGAAATACTTTAGACGTAAGTAATCTATATTAATCGAATAGACAAAAAAGTGCCTGACGAGTGAGGAAGATTCTCACTGTCAGGCACTTTGTCATTTAATTTAAAAACTTATACGTCATAGCCATTCGGATTGGTTTTCTGCCAGTTCCATGAATCACGGCACATGTCTTCGATGCCGTAAGAGGCTTCCCAGTCAAGCTCCTGCTTCGCTTTGGATACATCGGCGTAACTCGTTCCTATATCTCCCGGACGGCGGTCGACTAGTTCATAAGGAATGTCTACATTATTAGCTTTTTTAAAAGCGTTAACGACATCCAGGACAGAGTAGCCAACGCCTGTTCCCAGGTTGTAGGCTTCTACACCCGTTGTTTTCAAGACACTTTCTAAAGCACGGATATGGCCTTTAGCCAAATCGACTACATGAATATAATCACGGACGCCAGTACCGTCTGGCGTATCATAGTCTGAACCAAAGACAGACAGCTTCTCGCGTTTGCCAACAGCGACCTGGGTAATATATGGCATCAAGTTATTCGGAATATCATTCGGATCCTCACCGATGCGGCCGGAAGAGTGAGCGCCGATTGGATTGAAGTAGCGCAATAGAGCCGCGCTCCAGTTGTCATCTGCCACAAACTGATCCTGAATAAACTGTTCGATGAACATCTTCGTCGTTCCATAAGGGTTAGTGGTAGACAGCGGCATATCCTCTGTGAACGGCGCTTTGTTTGTCATGCCATAAACGGTTGCGCTTGATGAGAAAACCATTTTTTTGACATTGTACTCATTCATCAGCTGCATCAAGACGATGGTACCGTTCAAGTTGTTGTCATAATATTTCAAGGGTTCTGCAACGGATTCTCCTACTGCTTTATAGCCGGCAAAATGGATGACTGCTTCCAAATCATGCGCTTCGAAAACTTCCTTTAACGCACCTTTATTTGTAATATTGACTTCGTGAAAGATTGGACGCTTTCCGGCCAGTTCTTCAATACGGTCAATAACCAGCGGCTTCGAGTTGGAATAATCATCTACAACAACCACGTCGTATCCTTCTTCAATTAGTTCAATAACGGTGTGGCTCCCAATGTAGCCTGCTCCACCTGTAACTAAAATGGCCATTAATACTCGCTCCTTTTTGAGTTCGTTAGTGTATTTACTAAAATTTACTTATAATTTTACCTAGACTTATTGTATCACATTCCAGTCAGCAGTTGCACATTTTATCTGTATAAAATGAAAGGATTGTTTAGAATATTGGGTGACAATCTGGCACTGCCAGATTGCTCCACTTTGAAAAAGCATTTGAGCGCTAAACTAAACAAAACTGACATAATAGTGTAGTTCAGTTTTCTAAACTACACTCAGAAGGCTAAAAGGAGGTGAACTGTTTAGTTTAGGCCGGAAAGAATGACTAAACTACAGCCTGGCTGTAGTTTAACCCTTTAAAGAAAAACAAACTTAACTATTTCATTAAAATATGCAGTTTACTGCACCCATAACACCAAACCAAATACCCATTACAAATATCTTAAAAACAAATAAATTATTAAGACTTTATGAAAACTATTTGAAAGCTTAGTCTATATGGTATAATGGCCAGAGGTAAAATTCGTACGAGAAAGTCTATATAATCTATTAAAGAAAGGGCGCTGTGTATGTTTGATGTTTCAATTATTATGCCGGTTTATAATGTGGCAGAGCACTTACCGCGAGCTATTGAATCAGCTTTGGCTCAGAAAAATGGGGTATGTGAAATTATCCTGGTCAATGACGGGTCGACGGATGATTCTGGTTTAATATGTGATGAGTATGCGGCAAATGAGCCATTGCTGATTACCGTTATTCACCAGGAAAACCAAGGGTCCGGTCCTGCACGTAACGCCGGTCTGGAGCAAGCTACAGGCAACTATATATACTTTGCCGACCCGGATGACTACTTTGATCCCTATTTGATAGCGGACAACAGCCGAGTAGCGAAGAAAAAGCAGCCGGACTGTGTCGTATTTGGCTATACCCAGGAAAAAGCAGGCGATGCCAAAAACAGAGAAGTTCATTTACCGAACTTGCCGCAAATGGACTCGCAAGAAGACATTCGCACGCATTTTAGAAACATTTATCATTTCTCACCTTATGCCTTGTGGAACAAGCTATATCGCCGCGAGTTTTTGAAACAGAACGGCATTCGTTTCGGCTCACAGAGACAAGGCCAGGATGCGCTCTTTAATATCGAAGTCTATAAGCATATTGAATCCATATCGGTAAACAGAAAAGCCTATTATCACTATGTTTCTCACGAAGGATCAGCCGTGAACAGTTACCGAAGCAATCGTTATCAAATGGAGAAAAATATTGCCAGTAGTTTTGAAGCACTCATTGAGGTATGGGGAGCAGGCCACATCTTTAGCGATTTAATTGCAGAAGAATATTTTCATGCCATCTATCTGGAAACTGCTAATCTCGTCTATCCGGACTGTCCCTATTCAACACAAGAGAAAGTCGAGCGACTTAACAATTTCTGGGATGAAATAGGACCTGTCAAAATTTTACCATTTAAAACCGGTGATTCTAATCCGTTCCGTTATGCACTCTTGTACGAACTTAAAAAAAACAATGCAAGAAATGCAATGGTCTTAATGAAAACTAGGAACTCGGCAGCGAAAAACTATAGTCAGCCCTTTCAAAAAATCAAAACCTTTTTCAAGAATTAATTAAGCGCTACTGTAAAAAAATGTAGCAGCACAGTCAGGAGTTTATGCACTATGTTTCAACAGTTTAAAAGTGGAATCATCTACACAGCCATGGGGAAATACTCGATCGTCATCGTTCAGCTCCTCGTTAATGCCGTCATCTCACGTATCCTAACACCAGGAGAAGTCGGTATTGTCGCAGCAGTGAACATCTTTTTAGTCTTCTTTCAGCTCCTGGCTGACTTCGGTATTGGACCGGCCATGATTCAAAATAAAGACCTTAGAAAAGACGAAATCAACTCGATATTCGCTTTCAGCCTGTACATAGCATTCGGACTTGCCGTTCTGTTCTTTTTCCTCGGCTATCCAATGAGCCTATTTTACGGCAATGACGTCTTCATTCCAGTCAGTCGAATTCTTGCGATAGCGGTCTTCTTTTACGGTATTCTAGTTGTTCCCCAATCACTGCTCTTAAGGGACAAGAACTTCAAGATGGTTAACCTGACCACCGTTGCCGGGGCATTAACGTCAGGTGTGGTCTCTATTGCACTAGCCTTGCTGGGCTTCAGTTACTATGCCATGATTATCGGTAATGCGACCAAAGCCTTTATTCTCTTTATCGTGTTCTACTTGAATACCGAAACAACCGTTACACTGAAATTTAACTGGGCACCGCTCAAAAAAATCTATGCTTTTTCTCGAAACCAGTTCTTGTTCAACTTCATTAACTACTTTTCAAGAAACTTGGACAACCTGTTAATTGGTCGGTATTTCTCATCAAGTGCTCTGGCGTATTATGACCAGGCCTACAAAGTGTCTTTGTACCCGAATCAGACACTGACTAGCGTTGTCACTTCCGTTATTCATCCGATTCTTTCGGACTATGAAAACGAAAAAGACCGCATCATGCGCGTGTATTTAAGAATTTCTAATCTACTGGCGACACTTGGGATGCCCTTATCGGTCTTTCTGTTTTTCTCGGCAGAAGAAGTCATCCTTGTTCTCTTCGGATCACAGTGGGAGGGCAGTGTTCTAACCTTCCAGATTCTAGCTTTATCAGTCTGGCTGCAGATGATTCTCTCCAGCACTGGCGGCATTTTTCAGTCGGGTAACCGCACGGATCTGCTTCTATTATCAGGAGTACTCTCTACAGTATTTAATATTACCGGCATTGTGACAGGCGTACTCTTTGGACAAATTGAAACAGTCGCAGCCTTTTTAGTTCTAGCCTTTTCATTGAACTTTATCCAGGCAAATTACCTTCTAATGAAAAAATTGTTTAATGACAGACTACTTACTTTCTTCAAAGTACTAATTAAACCGCTTATGCTGGCACTTATTCAATTCGGTGGCTTTTTACTTCTACCAGATTTGCCATTTAATTTGTTCATTAATTTAGTGATAAAAGGAAGCTATTTTGTAGTACTATGGATAGGTGGGTTACTTGTAACCGGTGAATTCAAACGCATTTTAAGAGAGTTTAAACAATCCAACGCTTAACGTAAACAGTTAGGAGGCAGCATATGTCTTATAAAGAAACCAATACAATAGACAATCAGCCGCTCGTGTCAATTATCATACCAACTTACAATGTTGAACGCTACGTCGAAGAGTGCATTGAGTCGCTGCTCAATCAGACATACACAAATATCGAAATTATCGTTCTCGATGACGGATCCACTGATGCGACGGTTTACTTGCTCAAGCAATACGAGGACAAGATTCAATTAATTGTAAATAGCAACAATAAAGGCCAGGGCGCCAGACGCAACGAAGGAATGAAACTTGCTAATGGCAAGTATATCTACTTTGTGGATTCTGATGACTGGATTGAACCCGAGACTGTTGAAGAAGCAGTCAAGCAGCTCGAAGAAACGCAAACTGATATTGTGCGATTCAATGGAGTCTCTTTCGATGAAGGTATTGGATCAGTTATCAAAGAAAACAACTACAATTTTTCTGGAATACTTGAGAACAAAAGATTGTACATTGGAGAAGAAGTTCTCAGGAAAAGTATCAAATCGTTCACACCATCACCGTGTTTGTACATAGTTAAAAAGGAATTTTTGGACTGCAATAACCTTTTGTTTATTGAAGGAGCATTGCACGAAGATGAATACTTTACAACTGTACTTTTTGCGAATCTTAATAAGATGATATACCTTGACAAAAATTATTATCACCGACGTTACAGGACTGCTTCAACAATGACGGTTCGTACAAATCATCATAAGTTGAAATCGTTTGTTTCATATATTAAAATATTTAAATCGCTTGAAGCAGAATATATGAAAGAAAAATACTCAGATCTACAGAGATGCTTTATTAAACGGCAGTTACTTTCAATTTATAATGGACTTCAAATGAGTGACGTGCATCCTGAACAGAAACGCCAACTTAGTAAATTTAAGTCTGTTACATTCAGAGACAAATTATTTATTCGTGGAGTCCGACTTAAGCAGCACCTAAAATATAAGAACAAAAAGTGAATAAGAAGACATATACCATTACTAGATTATGAAAAATCGCTGAAATCTTATCAGATGAGTTTCGATTTATGGTAAGATAGCTTTTGATTGTGGCAATCTTTGAGCGCTCAGTAGCACGCTATTACTAATTATTTATAGCCACAGAATGGAGAAGAGACAGGATGGAGAAAAAGAAAATTGCGATAGTTTTTGGAACACGTCCAGAAGCTATCAAAATGGCACCAGTCATTCAAGAATTGAAAAAATATCAGGATGACTTTGAAACATGCATCATTGTCTCTGCTCAGCATAGAGAAATGCTTGATCAAGTACTAGTAGTTTTTAATATAAAACCGGATTACGATTTAAATATCATGAAAAACTACCAGACTCTCTCAGATATTACTTCTGATGTCTTGAAAGGTATAGAAGTTTTATTAGTCAAAGAACAGCCAGATATGGTTTTAGTTCACGGAGATACGACCACAAGTTTAGCGGCAGCTCTGGCTGCTTACTATCATAAAATCCCAATTGGGCATGTGGAAGCCGGACTTCGAACGCATGACAAATATTTCCCTTTTCCTGAGGAAGGGAATAGACAGTTGATTGATGCAATTACTGATCTGTTCTTCGTGCCAACGGAAGTTACTAAAAAAAATTTAATTGCAGAAGGCAAGGATGAAAGGCGAATAGTTGTAACGGGCAACACGGTTATTGATTCTGTTCTTTACACAAAAAATAGCCTAGTCAATCATGCAGCGCTTGAATTAATGGATTCAAAGCGAGATCATAAATGGATATTGCTTACTTCTCATCGTCGCGAGAATTACGGCGAACCGATGAAAAATATTTTTGAGGCTATAGTTGAAGTTGTTAATAGACATCATGACGTAGAAGTGCTGATTCCTGTGCACTTAAACCCAGTTGTACAGAAAGTGGCGCGTGAACTTCTTGGAGATCATGAACGGATACACTTAATCGAGCCTCTGGAAGTAGATGTATTTCATCAGGCTATAAATAAAGCCTACTTTGTACTGACAGATTCCGGTGGACTCCAAGAAGAAGCACCTGCTTTAAACAAGCCCGTCTTAGTATTGAGAAATAAAACTGAGCGTCCTGAAGGTTTGGAGACAGGAACCTTAAAAGTTATTGGAACAGAAAAAGATAATATTATTAAAGAAGTATCCAAATTGCTAGACAATCCACTAATTTACAAAGAAATGTCTGAAGCTGTTAATCCCTACGGAGACGGATTCGCAAGTAGTAGAATAATTGATGAAATCGCTCATTACTTCGGATGAAGGAGAGGCACTAATTTTGGAATTTTCATTTAATGAAACAAAACTTTACAGTAAGTATGGTCAACGCTGGTCAGCGCTTATATTGTTACTTGTATCTTTGACATTCTTAGTAAGTGACTGGGTGGTGCTCTATTCGTCCTTCGGAGATTTTCTTTTGGCTTCTGCTGTTTTATTGATACTTTTTCTTGGTAAGTTTCATATTCGATATGATCAGATACTAATAATACTTGCAATATTTGCTATATTAGCGATAACTTTTGTGTTGTCTTATTTTTACAATGACTACTGGTTTAGTCAACGAAGGGCATTATTATCGATTCTAAAACTAACTTTCTATACTATATCTATAATTCTTATATTTAATTATATTAAACTAAATCAGCTTAGTATTGCTTTCCTGAAAATGAATAATCTGTTGGCTATAGGTGCTGTTTTGGTTGGATTCATTTTGACCTTATTTATCTATATGGAAAGTTTAGAAGTGCCTCATTTTGTTTGGACATTCACTCGACAAGATACGAGAAGTTATTTTTATGCAGGCAATGAAGCTATAGTGCGGTCAAGAAGTTTTTTTTCTGAACCAGCTCATTTAGGTTACTATTTGAACATTTTGTACTTTTCCAACATCAAGTCTAAAGAAATTAAAAGAAAGAAAACAGTGCTATTTATTTTTGCAACAGGTATATTACTCACATTAAGTTACAGTATGATTCTGGTTTTCTTATTAACTAACATAGTTTTTGTATTTTCTCGCTTTTCAAAGAAAGAACTATTGTGGTCAAAGTGGTATATTTTATCCTTAGTTTTATTATCAGTGCTATTATTTTATTTTTGGAATTTTATTGATGTAGCGATTATTGAACGGACGAGAAATATTCTTAGTGGGGAAGATGGATCTGCGAATATTCGCATCTTGGGTGCTTGGATGTATGTGGATGAGAATAGACTTCTGATGGGGAATGGAATCGGACATACTCCGCCAGTAACAAATATCTACGCCTACATGTTGAGTGATCTAGGTTTAATCGGTTTTATCCCTTATCTCGGATTAACTATTTATTTACTTATTAATAGTTTTTCTACATTCACATTCTTTGTGATTATGAATATGGCCAAAGGCGGCTACTTAAATCCGGCATACTGGCTATTTCTGCTGTTTGTATTTCTATATGGCTTATCCGAAGAATAAGTGTAATGATTGAATTAGAGAAAGGAGGCAACACTTTATGTATGATATGTATCAAGTTATAGTAAATGTAATATTGACAATTTTAATAAGCGTGCTGATGACACCTTTAGTTAGAAAGCTTTCATTTAAAATAGGCGCAGTTGACGTACCTAATAATCGCAGAGTAAATAAAGAGACGATGCCTTCTATGGGAGGTTTATCAATATATCTAACCTTTTTTTTCTCGCTTTTCGTTTTACAACCTGTTCAGTTGAGTATATCCGTCCCTATATTTATCGCCTCTACAATAGTCCTTTTTACTGGAATAATAGATGATATAAAAGAAATCAGTCCAAAAGCGAAAATGTTAGGGTTAATTATTGCATCTGTGATTATCGTACTGATGAACGATCTTACTGTTGTTCAAGTAAATATTCCTTTTATGGATGAGGTTTTTCTTCCTACATGGATGGGTTTTTCGCTAACGATATTTTGGATTCTCGCAATAACCAATTCGATTAATTTGATTGATGGACTGGACGGACTGGCTAGCGGGGTCTCAATCATAGCTTTGACTACTATGGGAATTATTGGTGTGTTCTTTTTAGAATCAACGAGTTTTGTTACAGGAATTATTATTTTCACACTAGTTGGTGCTATAATCGGCTTTTTACCTTACAACTTTTTCCCGGCTAGGATTTATCTGGGAGACACGGGAGCGCTGTTTTTAGGTTTTATGATATCGGTCATGTCTTTATACGGCTTAAAAAATGTCACGCTAATTTCTCTTATAATTCCAATAGTAATCTTGGGAATTCCTATTACCGATACAGTATATGCCATGTTAAGAAGAAAGCTTAATAATATGCCTATGTCTAGTGCAGATAGACATCACATGCATCACAGATTAATGTCACTGGGGTTGACTCACAAACAAACAGTTCTGGTTATTTATTTGATTGCTGGAATTTTTTCTATGATTGCGCTACTATATCCGTTATCATCATTATATGGATCAATATTAATTACCATTGCATTATTATTAGGTTTGGAAATTTTTATCGAGCTGATTGGACTAGTTGGTGAAGACAGAAGACCATTATTGAATAAATTAAGACGATTTGTGAATAAGCTAAACAATAAAGACAATAAATAGTATAATAGTAGGGGATAATTATGAGTACGAATAATCTAGTTTCGATAGTGATGCCGACATATAATGCAGAAAAGTATATAATGCAAACAATCGACTCTATCATTGAACAGTCTCATGAGAATTGGGAACTAATCATTGTAGATGACTGTTCAGATGATAATTCTGTTTCAATTATCAATGGATATGACGATGACAGGATTCATCTAGTGAAGCTTTTAAGTAACCAAGGTGCTGCTGTTGCTAGAAATACGGCACTTAAGGAAGTTACAGGAGATTACATTGCATTTCTCGACAGTGATGATTTATGGGATAAAGAAAAACTGACTAAACAACTTAATTTTATGAAAAAAAATAATTATCTGTTTACTAGTACGGACTATGCGGAAATTAATGAATCTGGTGAAGAGACTGGAGCAGTTATTAGATCTCATGCCCAATTAGATTATGAGGGAGTCCTTAAATACTGCCCTGGAAATTCAACTGTTATGTATAATGCAAAGGAACTTGGTGTTTTTTTTATTCCTGATATTAAAAGGAGAAATGACTTTGTTATGTGGTTGCAGGTCATTAAGAAAGCGAAGTATGTTTATGGATTGCCAGAAGCGCTAACTTATTACAGAGTCAGAAAAGGCTCTCTGTCCAAAAATAAAAAGAAGCTAATTAAGTATCAGTGGAAAGTTTACAGAGAAATCGAAAAGCTTCCACTTTTAAAATCAGTATTTTTACTTATACACAAAATTTATTCTGTTCTTAAAAAGAAATGAAGGTTGATACAACATGTTAAAAGTCTTTCATATTAATTCTAATTATTTAACGTCCAAACTCCACGAGAATCTAATTGAGCAACTTGAGAACAAATGTATTGATAATACAATTTACATGCCTGTAAAAAATGAAACAATTGATGAGTTTTTATATGAATCTAGATACAATGTAAAAACACCTATAACTTTTAAGGGTAAGGACAAATATATATTTACATTAAAGCAATACAAGATAATTAGAAAAATGGAAGAATTGTATGATTTCAAAGATTTTGATATTATACATGCCCATACTTTGTTTACAGATGGAAATGCAGCGAGATACTTGTCAAATAAGTATGGTGTACCTTACATTGTAACTGTGAGAGGTATGACAGATATAGATGGTTTTTTCAAAAAGAGAATAAATTTAAGGCCTCGCGGCAGAAGAATTTTAAAAGATGCGTCACGTATCGTTTTTCTTTCTGAAGCCAATAAACAAACACTCCTGTCTGAGTACATAAAAGGAGATAAAAAACCTTTTGAACAAAAATCCAAGGTCATTCCTAATGGTATCGATCAATTCTGGTTCGAGAATGAATACAGACCAAAGGAGCTGGCATCAGAGAGTCCAGTAAAACTTCTATATGTAGGTAAACTTAAGAAATCAAAGAATGCACTAGGAGTATTAGCGGCAATGAGGAAGCTTAAAGAAAAATATGGAATACAAACTGAAGCTACATTCATCGGCAAAACTGTTGACCAGGAAATATATGATGAACTTGCAGCAGTAGATGATTTACAGGTGACACTGCTACCTCCGGCTGACAGGGACGTGCTTTTGGACCTTTATAGAAGCAATGATATTTTTGTAATGCCGTCACATTCTGAAACCTTTGGACTTGTTTATCCTGAAGCAATGAGCCAAGGACTACCTGTTATCTATTCTAAAGGGCAAGGTTTCGACGGACAATTTGATTACGGCCAAATTGGTTTTCCAGTAAACTCAAATGATTCTATGGATATTGCGGATAAAATGGCAGATATCATAAACGACTATAATTTTTTCTCAAAGAACGCAATTGATAAGTACAAGATGTTTAATTGGAAAACAATTTCAGAAGAGTTTAAGAAAGATTATATTTCTTTAACAGATGTAAGGAGGGAGGATAATAGTGACAGAAAAAAGTAAACAATTTATTATTATACTCATTGCTCATTATTTCATCTTTCGCTTTTATTTTAACTTCGTGAGTACAGCTATTCAGCAAATTATTGTTTTTGGTATTTTAGGCCTCTACATTATTATTAACTTAAAGAGTGTCAATGAACTGTTTTTGAATATCGGAAAGCACAAAACGCTTTTCATCCTTGGAAATATTTTTTATATTTTAGCTGTTTTATTATCATTCTTCACTCCATTACTATATAAGACATATGATTTTACATATTTTTCAGTTCATGTAAGATACTTGTCGTACCTGATAACTTATGTAGTTCTACTTGATCTGATTAAAAGGTGGCTAGGAAGGGCCAGAATGAAAGAAAACTTCCTGAGGATTTTCATAATAACAGCAAGGAACTATGTATTAGTTTCCATCCTCATGTTAGTAATTCCTCAAATAAGAGAGTTTTGGATTAGTATAATTCTTGAAAGCCCTAGAGGCTTGGCTCTCATAAGGAACAACCCCGCCTATGTTGCAAGATTTGGGTGGGCAGGATACTCAGGATTCACAGTCACATTCATGATGACCCTAGCAGTAGCTTTTACAATTTATTTTATTGTTAAAGATATTAATACGACGCAGCCTATTAAAAAGATGGATCTTTTAAATATGATACTGTTATTGTTGGGGAATGCTTTTTACGGACGTTCTGGTCTGCTAAGTTCGATAGCAATAATTGGTATTAGTGTCCTCTACATTATGGTTAAAAACAGGAAAATCCAGATGGCTTTTTCCTTTGTCGGACTCCTTATCCTTCTTTTTTTTATACTTACAGTGCTGAGTGAGTATAACGATACCCTTGCTGAATGGTATAGTTGGGTCGTTACACCGATTCAGAATCTGGTGACAACAGGATCCTTCAATGTAGGATCTACCGACCATCTCTGGAGTATGTATTTTGTTCCTGAACTTAGAACATTGCTTCTGGGTGATGGGTTCTACACTAATCTTCAGACCGGGACTTATTATATGCGAGTGGATGTCGGTTTTCTGAGACCAGTTCTGTTTGGTGGGTTACCACAATTGATTATTAGTTACCTTGTACCACTAATAATGACTATAGGTGTCGGTTTGATGCGCAAGGAAAATAGATTTCTTGCTTTTCTTATCATCCTTACACTATTTATTTTTGAAGTGAAAGGGGAAGTTGTTATTCCACTAATCCCTCCTATGTATAGCCTGTTTTTATCAGAGGCAGCAACCGAAAAGAGTGCAGCTTACAAAGGAAAGAAATCACTTCTGATTTCATCACAGCCTAAATTGGGAATGAGAAATATCTGACAATCTCTATTAAATATATCTATAAAAAGTAGGAGAGAGAAATGAATAAAATCATATGGACAGAACTAAAACGTTTTGTTAAACGTAATTATAAAAAAGCAGTGTTAATTGCTTTGGCTGTAGGAATCACTTATAGTCTTGCAACAAACTTTTTACTGGGCTCAAATACGACATTAGATGAAATAGAACCTTTCGATGATCCATCTATTATTACAGAAGAGCAAGCAGAATACTTTACTGGTTTTCAAATTTATATTGAGTATGAGGATGGTAGGTCATATACAAATACAACTTTACTTGAAGAATACGTCATCCAACCCGAAGTTGTTAGAGAAGCAGAAAATGAGACTGGTGTCTCAATTTTATCTCGAATGGAACAGCTTGAGGAATCCGGTTTCGAAAAACAAGGGAACAACCGAGGTGTGCTTGGTGTAATAAGAGGTAATCATTCCAATGTTTTTACAATTATGGTAAATGTCGGCTCAGACGTGGAAAATATGGAGGTTGCAAATTTTTATTATAATCGATTAACTGATGGCGTGGTCAGTTTTCTTGAAAATAAAGAGGTCCATGTATGGAGCGAACCTCAACTATTGATTGAATCTGATTCTGAAATACCTGAAACGGATGAACTACCCGGTAACTTTATTAGTGGTTTTACTGCAGATATAATTGTTGGAACATTATTCGGTTTGATAGTGGCTATGCTTGGTTTATTGCTGTTGAGCGTATTGAGGAATAAAGATCTTTATTCTTTCTCATATAACAGAGGAAGTGATGATATTTTTCTACTACATGATTCATCTAAAGTTGAAGCAGGAGAAACGGCTCAATTAATAGCCTACCCTTTAAACTATGATAAGGTTATCATTCACAATACAGCTTTACCAGAAGATTTGAAGAACGAGCTAGATAAAAAACTGAATATGATTAGCGAAAAGTCAACTTACAGTTACGTTAATAAAATGTCTGAGGCGTATATTCATTCAGAAAATACAGAAGTAGTAATTTTATTAAATAGCCTAAAGGATTCAAAAAAATGGTATAATGCACAGCGTAGGTTGGCAGACACATATAATCTGCCTGTCAAAGTCGTACAAATCAATGACTGATCAATTACTTTAAATTACTATTTAAATATACCCCATTGAGCATATGCAGCTTCTATGGGGTTTAACCATGATTTTAAAAAAATAGCAGAGGTGACTTATGAAAAAATATGTATTTATTTCAGGAGGAGAATTATTTAATAAGGGAGCACAAGCGATGACTTTTATTGCTGTGGATCAGATGAAGAGACGGTTTCCTGATGCGGAAATCGTCTTGCTCTCAACTAGTGACTTCAAACGTTCTGTAGAAGAAAAAAAACAGTATAAATTTACAATCATGCCTTTTTCTACTGGCTGGATTTATGATTATATTGGCGGACCAATCGGGTCACTATACAAGCTGAAGAATTTAGTTAAGAAACCATCAAAAAGTAAATATCAGGGTGAAAAAGAAAAGATTGGGAAAATGTTAGACAATGTTGTAGCTTGGATAGATATTAGTGGGTATGCGTTATCTTCACAGTTCACCTCCAACCGTTCGCTTGATTTTCTTTTGCGTATTCTGACAGCCAAAAGTCATGATATCAAAATGGCTATAATGCCACAGTCGTTTGGACCATTTTCATATGAGGGCAAGAACAGAGTAATCATTAACTACCTTATAAAAAAAGCTATGCCGTATCCTGTCAAAATTTATGCTAGAGAACAAGAAGGATATGATATTCTTACGAATGAACTAGGGTTAAATAATGTAGAACGAACATATGATATGGTACTAATGAACAAAGATCTGAATCTTAATAATATTTATACAGATGTACCGGAATTTCCTTCTTATAAAGATGTTGAAAATGCTATTGCAATTGTGCCCAACGAAGAAAACTTTAAGCACGGTAAGAATGAAGACGTGTATGCTGCCTATAAGTATGTTATAGAAACTGCTTTAGATAATAAAAAGAGTATATATATCCTGAGACATTCTCATAATGATAAGGTAGTCTGTCAAAATATCAAAAACATGTTCCCGCAGAAGAACGTCATTCTGCTTGATAAAGACATTAGTTCTTTAGAATTTGATATTCTTGTAGAAAAGCTTGATTTCATTATTGGCTCACGTTTTCATTCGATTGTGCACTCTTACAAGAATCAAGTGCCATGTATAGCAATCGGTTGGGCGACTAAGTATCATGAGTTGTTGAAACTATTTAATCAATACGATTATATGTTTGATGTACGTGAAAGTTTGGATAAAGATAAATTAAACGCAGCAGTTATCAGATTATTAAATGAACATTCAAAAGAATCCGAGGTTATTTCAAAAAGGTTGGCTGATGTACAGAATTCGACCAATTTATTTAAAGTTTTTTAAGGATCGAATGGAGAGAAGCATGACATGTCAAAATTGAAAAAACAGGCAGTAAGCAGCATAAAATGGACTACAATAAAAACCGTAATTAATTCGCTAGCTGCCCCATTACTGCTTATTTTTAAAGCTAGATACCTTAGTCCAACTGAGTTTGGTGTCATGGCGATTATTAATGTCTTTGTATCACTTATTTCTGTATTGGAAAATTTCGGTGTAAGCACAGCCATCATTCAAAGAGATGAGATTTCTAAAAATGAACGTTCTTCATTATTCGTCTTTCAGACGGCATTTAGTGTGGTTATTGGGGTTCTGATTATTCTGTTCTCACCAATCATGTCAGCATTCTATGATATGGAAGCCTTGATAAGCTTGTTACCTATCTTAAGTTTATCTGTGTTCTTCAATGCACCGGTTATACTCTTTACAGCTTTTCTAGAAAAAGAATTGCATTTTAAAGCCTTGTCGATTATTCAAATTATTCGTGAAGCTGTACTAGTTGTTACAATAGTCTTATTTCTAATATTGGACTTCGGCCTCTTGGGTGTCGTGCTCGGACAAGTTATTTCTGTTGCAGTTATGGCCATTCTAGTAATGATCGAGTCATATAGAGTGGACTTGCTTCATCTCTATTGGCATTTTAGACTTAGCGAAATAAAACCTTTCATCAAGTTTGGTGTATATATTGTTGCCAAACAGTTGATGACACAAATTACTCATCACATTGACGAGCTAATCATCGGATACTTTCTTTCAGCTGAGATACTTGGTCTATATCACTTTGCCAAGAATATGCTTGGTAAGCTACGAATACTGATTACGACATCTTTTGCAAAAGTTATGTTCCCAGTATTGTCTAAGGTGAAAAACGATTTGACCCGCTTGACAAATGCCTATAACAAAATTTCTAAGTATTTAGGAATCTTTGCCTTTCCAATATTTATAGGGATCGCACTGACTGCTCATTCGTTTATTCCAGTTCTATTTGGGGCTGAATGGCTAGAAAGTGCTGATTTCTTTGTTATACTGTCACTCTCTTATATTCCTTATATCCTGACAGCGAATCTGGCGACATCTCTACTCTATTCGGTAAATAAACCGAATCTGGTATTGTATACTGATATAATCGTTAATTCAGTTTACATCATAATACTGCTTAGTTTCTCTTTGATTGGGCTGGGTATTTATTATATCGTTGTATTATATGCCGTATACTTGGTTATAAAAACCATGACACTACAATATCTAACAACGATGTACTTGCATTCCACATTTAAAAGTTACTTGGCTTTATTTAAAAACACTGTCATTGCATCTGTTATGTTGATAGTAGTGGTTCTCGGCATAAGGCTATTTTCGACAGGAAATGTTAGTAATTTAGTTGAGCTTATCATTAGTGTCATTGGAGGAGGATTCGCCTATCTAGTTACTTATCTGCTTATAGATAAGAAAACATTGGTTAGTATGAAAAACTTGGCATTGAGTAAATAGAACAATCGAAAGGAATAAATAATGAAAAAAAAGATTAAAAAACTGATACCAAATTCACTAAGGCTCTTGATAATAAAGCAACTTAAAGAGCACCAGATGAAGAAGCTTATCAAAAAAGATCAGGAGCGTTTTTTAAAGTACAGCTTTGGCAAAAAGGATTTATCCGCCTTCAATCAGATTGAAGCCCGATTGACAAAAGAATACCACTCAATCGAAAAAGGGTTGTCTTACAAAGAACTGAGATTGGGTTTCGGAAAACAGGTTCTGAATAATGTACTGGATTTAATGAAGGAATATCGGAAAAATGGTTATCCTTTGGATACTCATGTTTATCAGACTGCTTTAAGTAATCTACACAGTTATATTGCGGTACACGATGAAGCTGGATTCAATATCGATTCATTGAAAGAAGAAGTGAAAGAGCTTGAAACGGGAACACCTGATAACTGTTCAGGCGGTATACTTCATAAGACCAAGCAAAGTGTCCTAGAACAGTCGAAGCAGGATTTCAAGATTTTCTCTGAAAGTAGACACAGTGTGCGTGACTATTCTGATGTACCTGTGTCCATAGAAAGTCTGGAAAAAGCCCTTGAGCTAGCTAAACGTACGCCATCAGCCTGTAATCGCCAGTCCTGGAGGGTTCGTGTCGTAGAAGATCCTAAATTGAAAAAGACAATTCAGAAAAATCAGAACGGGAATCGTGGTTTCGGGGATTACATTGATAAGTTCATTATAATCACTTCAGATGTTCAGTACTATGATCGTATTCGTGAGAGGAACCAAGCTAATATCGACGGCGGTATGTACGCTATGAATCTACTCTATGCGTTACATTACTATGATATAGCAGCGGTGCCGCTTAGTGGATCTCTGAATCTTAAACAGGAAGATAATTTGAGAGAAGTGTTTAATATTCCTGACTACGAAAACTTCATAATGTTTATCGGAGTGGGTAATTACGTAGATGAATATAAGGTACCCAAATCTGACCGTAGACATGTCAAGTATGAGTACTATTAGGCAGTTAAAAAGTAATTAAGTTTAAAATTAAAGAGACATATTCTTTTATGTAACTGAACCAATTTCATAACTAACTTTTTAAAAAAGGAAACACTCGTCTAATTTCAAAATGACTATTTTTTAAAAATTACACGGCTATTTCTTTTCTGTTCTTTCTCTCAGCTAACCGTTGGTTTGCATA
>NZ_BAAGPH010000006.1:0-92884 GCF_054784355.1 Alkalibacterium psychrotolerans
GGACGTTGCCGTGCAGCTCTTTTTTTGTTATAATAGCTTTAACTTATTCCGCAATAGCTCAGTTGGTAGAGCGCACGACTGTTAATCGTGTTGTCGCAGGTTCGAGCCCTGCTTGCGGAGTTTTTTTGTACCCAATTATCAGGAATCTTCTGAATAGATCGTTTTATAATCTGTACTCAGCGTTCTTCATAGTTAAGGAAACAGTCAGTTTCTTAATCTGTGAAGAACATTTTTTTATGCTCGAAATACCTTCATGAACTGATTATTTAATTTAGATCTGTTTCTAGCCTATAGTCTAAGAAAAAACTACCCCCATATAAAATGGAGGCAGTTTTTTAGTGTATGTGTATTCTATGATTCTGCTTTTACAAAATTACTCTGCTTCATGGAAATGATAAATCGGTTCGTCTTTCTGTTCGTCGTAGTCAATTTCGAGGTCATAGCCGCTGAAAAACCAGTGGTCGTGCTCATTGGCGAAGTAAGTGACCCCATTTATTTCGGTCTGACCAAGAACTGCACCTTCAGGCTGATCGACACTCATTCCGACCGAGAAGCCGTCGTGTACTTCTGTCTTGCCATAGGTTTTACCGAAGAAGCGGATGGCATCTCCTTTTTCCAGCAGTAATTCCTTTTCAAACCAGTTAACGGCTTTATCAGTTACTGTTATATTCATCTAAAACATTCCTCTCTACTTATGATGGAGCATATATCTACTGTATCATTATTGGCAGTAAAGTAATATGAAAACAGACTCTTAATTCTCTTTTACGGGAAACCAGTTCGGTATTTGTCTAATAGTATGCCATAAATTCTCTGGGATGTAATAGGCCTGGGGCTGAGAAAGATTAATAGTTGTCTGAATAGTTTTTTCCTTACCTTCTTCGACCTTTTGTACCCATTTGGGATCGATTATCAGTTGTTTGCCGAGAGATACAAGGCTGGCATAGCGCAGCGTTTTCTCAGCGTCTACGGGCGTTTTAATCGCACCGACACCGATGAGAGGCACTCGATTATCGATATACTGTCCAATTTGCTCGGGAATCTGTTTCTTGTATTCTCTGAAGCCGACAATGGAAGGCTGAAAGTAGTGATTGACCGATAAATGCAAGTAATCAATATTTTCTGTAATTAAGGCATCCAGCAAGATATAGGTGTCGTCTAAACGGATACCAGGGGTCTCGATTTCTTCGGGAGAGAAGCGGTAGCCTAAGAGAAAACTCGTATCAGCATGTTTTTTGATTACTGACTGGCAGTGTCTAACAACTTCCACAGGAAAACGCAACCGATTCTCAATGGAACCACCCCAGTCATCTTTTCGTCGATTCGAATGGGGAGAGAAAAACTGCTGAAGGAGGTAAGTGTTCGCTCCGTGAAGTTCGACTCCGTCAAATCCGGCTTCGATTGCACGCTTAACGGCTGTTCCAAACTGGTTAATCAGAATGGTAATACCGGCGTCTGTCAATTCTTTAGGGGTATCGGCCCATTTCCTCTCTGCTCGTATCGCAGAAGGCGAGACGGGCTGTCGGCCACCATTGAATTGCCTTTGACTCATTCGACCGCCATGATATATTTGAAGGATGGCCTTCGAACCTTGCAGTTTAATAATCTGGGCAAGTTTTTTCAAGCCGTCAATATGACTGTCTTTAGCCACGCTCATCCCATTGGGAAACGCCTGGCCTTCTGATCCGATATAGGCACAGGCTGTGATAACTGCACCTGGACCGCCTGATCTGACCAGGTAATAGATTAGTTCTTCTTCAGTCACTTCTCCTTCAGGGGAACTGGAGCTGGTAGTCATGGGAGCCATTAAGATTTTGTTTTTTAAGGTTAGTCCATTTTTAAAGCGGTAGGGCTCTAAAAAACTATAAGTCATAAGATTCTCTCCATCCCTGTAAACGAGTCGGCTGAACCAAGTCGCTTAGTCAAGATACTTTATAAAAGTAAGTTCTCTATTCATTTTAAAGATTAGCTATTCAGTTGTCAATTAGCTCTCACTAAAGGATTTTGAGTAGATGTTATAGTATATAGCTATAGAATGGCGAAAGAGAAATGGGGCTGAAGGAACTATGAAAACGGAAAAGGAAAAAATGTGTGCAGGGGAAGTCTACAATCCACAGGACAACGAACTGGTTAAGGAAAGAGAGCGTGCGCATGGACTGACGCATATGTATAATCAGCTGGAAGACGACTATGCCAGAGACAAGTTGATACGAAACATTTTTCATACGATAGAAGGAAGCATACGTGTCGAACCCGGGCTGCGCGTGGATTACGGTTATAATATCCGAGTGGGAGATAACTTTTATGCCAATTTCAACTGTGTGCTGCTGGATGCCTGTCCGATAAACATAGGAAAAAATGCCCTTCTGGGACCAGGTGTATCGCTAGTCACACCGGATCACCCGCTGGATTCTGTTCAGCGTTACAATGGCCTGGAGTTTGCGAAGCCGATAACAATAGGTGATAACTGCTGGATAGGGGCGAATGCCACTGTCGTTGGAGGGGTGACGCTGGGTGATAATGTTGTCATAGGTGCAGGAGCAGTCGTGACCAAATCATTTGGTGATAATGTCGTACTGGCAGGGGTCCCTGCAAGAGTAACAAAAACTATTCCATAAAAAAAAGCTGGAAGGCTAGCCTTCCAGCTTTTTGCTTTGTAGACTCATTTATTGTGCAGTATAGCCGCCTTCGACAGGTAATGTAATACCGGTCAAGAACTCATTTTCTGCAATGAATATCACGGCATGAGCAATTTCTTCGGGCTGTCCCAGACGACCGATTGGGTGTTTGTCTACGAGGTTGTCGTAGTATTCCCCTAGAGCTTCTCTGTTTACCATGCCTGATTCGACATAGCCAGGTGCTACTGCTGCACAGCGAATATTGTCTTTTGCATATTGTAATGCAAGTGATTTGGTCATCAGGACCACAGCACCTTTAGATGCATTATAGGCATAAGCTGTTGGTTCGCCGACCAATCCAAGAATGGAGGCACAGTTAACAACGACTCCGCCACCGTTCTTTTTCATTTGCTGGACAGCGTATTTGTTACCGAAGAAAACACCGTCCTGGTTGATTTTAATGACTTTGTGATAATCTTCATAGGTTAACTCATGTGTTTCTCCTTGTGCACCAATACCGGCGTTGTTGAAGATGACATCAAGTGACCCATATGTTTCAACAGTCTGCTCAACTAGCGCTTTAACGTCCTCTTCTTTAGAGACGTCTGCTTTGATGAAGGTGACATCACCTTTATCACTTAGCCGATCAGCGTGTTTTTTACCGTCTTCTTCATTGTAGTCACTGAGAACCACTTTAGACCCTTTATCTAGGAAGGCCTCAACAGTTGCCAGTCCAATTCCTGATGCTCCACCTGTCACGATGACGACTTTTCCTTTTAGATCATTCATCCAACACACTCCTGTTCGTATTTTATTTCACAAGTTCATTATACAACAGTTGACATATTTTACAACAGCAAAGGCTTACATGGTTAATGATGTAAGGTTTTAACCGACAAATCAAAATTAATTTCAGTGAAATGAATAAATGTGAGGTGTCAGAACCCATCAGGTGTTAAGGGCTTAGTCACCTTGCACAAAACATTTCCACTTTTTTTGTGCACGTTTACATAGCATGAATAAACCGTTTACAATAGAATAGGGATTGTCAACTAAACAATGTTTTGATTCCAGTAACTCGAGAATCAATTATCTTTGTAATAGGAAAGGTGATTATTAATGGTAGAAATGGCAATGAAAAATATTTATAAGCGTTATGATAACTCAGACGATTTTGCGGTATCCGATTTTGACATGCGTGTCAAAGACAAAGAATTTATCGTATTCGTTGGACCTTCCGGTTGTGGTAAGTCTACAACACTTCGTATGATTGCTGGTTTGGAAGAAATTACAGACGGCGAACTATGGATTGGTGACACAATGATGAACGATGTTGCACCTAAAGATCGTGACATCGCGATGGTATTCCAGAACTACGCGCTATACCCGCACATGACTGTATTTGACAACATGGCTTTCGGTCTTAAGTTACGTAAGTATAAAAAAGACGAAATCAAGAACCGTGTAGAAAATGCTGCCAACATCTTAGGATTGACAGAACTGCTTGACCGTAAACCGGCTGCTTTATCCGGTGGACAGCGTCAGCGTGTGGCGTTAGGCCGTGCGATTGTTCGTGATGCTAAAGTCTTCCTGATGGATGAGCCTCTATCTAACTTGGATGCAAAACTGCGTGTAGCGATGCGTGCGGAAATTGCGAAACTTCACCAGCGTTTGAACACAACTTCAATCTACGTTACACACGATCAGACTGAAGCGATGACAATGGCTGACCGAATCGTTATTCTTAAAGACGGTTTCATTCAGCAAATCGGAACACCTAAAGAAGTATACGATACTCCTGTCAACATTTTCGTTGGTGGATTTATCGGCTCACCAGCTATGAACTTCTTTGACGTAACGCTTAACGGCAACAAAATTACCAATGGTGATGGCCTGACTCTTGAAGTGCCACAAGGTAAATTGAATACATTAAACGAACATGGCTTCAAAGACGGTGCGAAACTGGTATTTGGTATTCGTCCGGAAGACATTAAGAGTGAGCAGGTAGCACTTGATGCTTCTCCTGGTTCAGTTGTTACTTCAAAGATTACAGTTTCCGAGCTTTTAGGTGCGGAAACAATGCTTTACTCACAAGTCGGAGATACCGAGTTTATTGCTCGAGTAGATGCGCGTGACTACCATACACCGGGTGAAAATGTTGACCTGGCATTCGATATGGGTAAATCACACTTCTTCGACCCTGAATCAACTGACGTTATCCGTTAATTTTAGGGTAACCTGGTTGACCTAATTTAGCCCCCTTTTTTCCTCTCTGGTATGCAGTTGTATACTCAGAGAGGTTTTTTATTTGTCAAAATAACGTTTATAAAGCCTGTTTTTTAGTGTAAAATAGAATTATTATTATAAAATAATGTATAAGATAGAAAGGGGATTATGCTGCAGCCATTATGCATGCAGCAGACTATACAATATGACTAAAAATAGAGGGTTTGAACCCGTATCAATATATGAAAAAAATTCAATCGATTTACCCAAACGGGCTACCAAAGGATCGGCAGGCTACGATCTGACGGCTGCAGTGGATATCACAATTCCATCCGTATTTAAAGCCTTAAAAGCAGAGGACCCTGAAGGCAATCCAATGAAATCTACACTGATTCCAACGGGAGTCAAAGCCTATATGCCGGAAAATGAATACCTTCTGCTGGCTAACCGGTCAAGCAATCCGATGAAAAGACAGCTGGCTGTACCAAACGGTATCGGAGTTATAGATGCTGATTACTACAATAACGAAGGCAACGAAGGCGAAATTTTTGTCCAGGTGATCAACTATGGGCTGGAAGATGTTCAGATTAAAAAAGGCGAGCGTATCGCTCAAGGCATTTTCACCCCTTATCAGGTAGTGGACAATGAGACAGATGAGTACGATGTGCGTACAGGCGGATTCGGCTCAAGCGGAAGATAATTGAACTGTAAAAGGAGTTTCCAATTTGGCAAAGAAAAAGGCAACAGTATTTGTATGTCAGAACTGCGGAACAGAATCACCGAAGTATTTAGGCAAATGTCCTAGCTGCGGTGCCTGGAACCAGATGGTGGAAGAAAAAATACCGGACAAGACAGACAGCCGCAGTCGGGTGACAATGGCTGGAAAGAAATCCAAAGCCGAACCGATTACGGACGTGACTCTGGAGAAAGAAGAACGAATCAAAACGGACCTGGTTGAGTTTAACCGCGTTTTAGGTGGAGGTGTGGTCCCTGGTTCGCTTGTTCTGATTGGTGGAGACCCCGGTATCGGAAAATCCACACTGCTTCTTCAAGTGTCTGCTCAATTGAATCAGAAAGGCGGCAAGGTTCTGTATGTATCCGGGGAAGAAAGTTCGTCTCAAATAAAAATGCGGGCCGAACGACTGGAACTGAGAGGGGCCGATTTCTATCTGTATGCTGAAACAGAGTTGACGGCCATCCAGGAAACCATTGAAGACCTGAAGCCGGACTACGTGATTATTGATTCGATTCAGACGATGCATCACGCAAACATCGATAGTGCGGCGGGAAGTGTCTCCCAAGTAAGAGAGTCAACCTCATCATTGATGCAGATTGCCAAAATGAATGACATTGCCATCTTCCTGGTCGGACACGTGACCAAGGAAGGAAACATTGCCGGACCGAGAATGCTCGAGCACATGGTGGATACCGTTCTTTACTTTGAAGGAGAAAGACACCATACATTCCGTATTCTCAGGGCAGTCAAGAACCGTTTTGGGTCGACTAATGAAATAGGTATTTTTGAAATGAAGAATGGCGGGCTGGAAGAAGTCTTGAACCCGTCACAGCTGTTTCTCGAAGAACGTCTCTCAGGAGCGACCGGTTCAGCAGTTGTCGCTGCAATGGAAGGGACCCGTCCCATCCTCGTTGAAATTCAGTCACTGATTTCGCCGACAGTCTTCGGCAATGCCAAACGTACGGCAAGTGGATTGGATTACTCACGCGTGTCCTTAATTATGGCTGTGCTGGAAAAAAGAGCGGGACTGCTTTTACAGAATCAGGATGCCTATCTGAAGGCTGCCGGTGGAGTTAAGCTGGATGAACCAGCTATTGATCTGGCAATAGCCATTAGTATTGCCTCCAGTTACAAGGAAAAAGAAACGAAACCGACCGATTGCTACATTGGTGAAATTGGGTTGACGGGTGAAATACGCCGAGTCTCAAAAATTGACCAGCGCGTGAATGAGGCAGCAAAATTAGGATTTAAACGTGTATTTGTACCGAAAAATAACATGGACGGCTGGACATTTCCAAAAGATATAGAAGTTGTCGGCTGCACAACGCTGCACGACGCAATCAGGCGAGCCTTTTCGTAAAGAAAAAGGCGGCCTGAGTTCGTTTTTCAGCGTTTACCTGTTATACTTATAGAGCAATAGACTAGTTAAAAGGAGGGAAGATATGGTAGCAAAATTGATAATTTTAACCTTTGCTCTGGTTGGAGGCAGTCTGGGATATAACCTGTTCCCCGACTTGGTCGACAATTGGGCAGCGGCGCCTGGCTGGCTGCAGAATCCGGTAGTGGGCATGGTAATTGGAGCGGGGTTATTTTCTATACTATCCTTTCAGTCAATCAAACCGATTGAAAAAGGGATTCAGCGGGTTGAAAAAGCATTCGGGCAGTTAAGCATTGCCTACCTCATGTTCGGAAGTGTGGGTGCGATTATTGGACTTATTCTTGCTGTATTAATTAATTTATCACTCATTGCACTGAATATGATTATTATTAGTGACGTCGTTCCACTGATTGTCACCGTTGTTCTGGCTTATATGGGCTTCCAGTTTGGAACATCAAGACGAGAAGAAATTAGACGATTCTTTACCACAAAGACGGCGAAGACGGAAAATGATGATGTGCTTGACCGTAAGGAAGGCGATTCTTTCAGAAAGTATAAGGTGCTGGATACCAGCGCCATAATAGACGGTCGCATTCTCGATGTGGTTCAGACAGGCTTTCTGGAAGGGACCTTTGTGGTTTCACATTATGTCCTGAAAGAGCTTCAGTACATTGCCGACTCTTCAGACAGCTTGAAACGCGTGAGAGGGAGACGTGGTCTGGATATTTTGAATGCGATGCAAAAAGACGAGGCAATTCAGCTGGAAATGGATGACAGTTCTATTCCTGAAGCGGAAGAAGTTGACTTGAAATTGGTGCATCTGGCAAAAAAACTGGATGGTATGATTGTAACCAATGATTTTAACTTAAATAAAGTAGCCGAATTTCAGAATGTTTCCGTACTGAACATCAACCAGCTGGCCAATGCGGTCAAACCGGTTGTAATTCCCGGAGAAGAAATGCGAGTCATGATTGTCAAGAACGGAACTGAGCGGGCTCAGGGTGTGGCCTATCTGGATGATGGGACGATGGTTGTTGTCGAAGAAGGCAAGCACCATATGAATGAGCGCGTAGATGTGGTGGTCACGAGCTCTCTGCAGACGAATGCAGGGCGCATGATTTTCGCCAAATTAGTTAACGATCAGAAAACATTGAATGACCGGAATGATGGGGAATGACGGACGACTATGCAGCGATTTTACTTGCAGCCGGCTCTGCTTCACGGTTTGCTAATGAGGACCGGTTAAATAAAGTATTAATGCCCTTGAATAACCGGCCGGTCTTTGACTATTCCCTGCGTCTTTTCCTTGAAGACGAGCGGTGTCAGACCGTCGCGCTGGTTACCAGAGAAGATGAACAGGCGCTCTTTCAGGAGCAGCTGGAGTGCCTGTATGGCACGATTCCAGCTAAGGTAAACTGGGTTGAAGGTGGACCGGAACGGCAGGACAGCGTTTCTTTGGCACTGGCTGAAGTGACGGTGGAAGACAGTGGTACTGTGCTGGTGCACGATGCTGCGCGCCCTTTTCTTACAATGGACCTGATTAATAAGTTAATGGCTGAACTGAGGGAAAGCGAGGCCGTCATCCCTGTTATTCCTGTAACTGATTCGCTGAAAGAGGTAAAAGGAAATGTAGTTTCAAGGTCTCTGTACCGTCCGGATATCCGACGCGTTCAGACACCACAGGCCTTTTCAGTAGCAGTTTTAAAGGAAGCCTTTAAGCAGGCAAGGGATGAGCAGTTTTATGGAAATGAAGAAGGTGAACTGGTTGAACGATCAGGTCATCAGGTGAAGACAGTTGTCGGTGAGGAAATGAATTTTAAACTGACGACGCAACTGGATTACCAGCTGGCCATCTCTTTAGTGGCTAACGGCTGGCTGAATAAACTTGACTAACGGTTATTGTGGCGGAAGCAGCCGAATAATGGTAAGTTAAGACTATTGCAAGAGGAAAAAGGAGAGAATATAACATGACAGATAAAGTCCGTGTACGTTACGCGCCTAGTCCGACTGGGCATCTGCACATTGGAAATGCTCGAACCGCACTATTTAATTACTTATTTGCCCGTCATCACGGTGGGGATTTCATTATTCGAATCGAAGATACAGACCGCAAGCGCCAGGTGGAAACAGGCGAACAGAGCCAATTGGACAACCTTAAGTGGCTTGGCATTGACTGGGATGAAAGTGCAGATGTAGGAGGCCCTTATGGACCATACCGCCAATCTGAACGACTGGATTTCTACGACCCGCTTATCGATCAGCTGCTTGCCAGCAACCGTGCGTATAAATGCTACTGTACGAGTGAAGAACTGGAAGCTGAACGTGAAGCGCAGCGTGCCCGCGGAGAAATGCCGCATTACAGTGGCAAGTGTGCTAACTTGACTGCTTCTGAGCAGCGTGAAAAAGAAGAAGAAGGCATCACGCCGGTTATTCGTATCCGTGTACCGAAAGGCAGCACCTATACTTTTGACGACATGGTAAAAGGCACGATTACATTCGAAGCTGATTCTGTTGGAGGCGACTGGGTTATCCGCAAGCGTGACGGCATGCCGACGTACAACTTTGCCGTTGCCGTTGATGATCATTATATGAAAATCACCCATGTTCTGCGTGGAGATGACCACATTGCCAATACGCCTAAACAGATGATGGTTTATGAAGCCTTTGAATGGAAAACACCTGAATTCGGGCATATGACGCTTATTATCAACAGTGAAACAGGTAAGAAGCTAAGCAAGCGTGACGAGACGATTCTTCAGTTCATTGAACAGTACCGCGAACTGGGCTATCAGCCGGAAGCATTGTTTAATTTCATTACATTGCTGGGCTGGTCTCCGGTGGGAGAAGATGAGCTGTTCAGTAAACAGGAATTTATCGATATGTTTGACCACAAGCGTTTAGGGACATCACCGGCTGCATTTGATGACAAGAAGCTGGAATGGATCAGTAACCAGTACGTGAAAAATATGGACTTGGATGAACTGACATTAAAAGCTGTTCCTCACCTTGTTAAAGCAGGCTACGCGAGTGAAAATCCGACACCGGAACAAAGTGAATGGGTTAAAAAGTTAGTCAGCCTTTATCAGGAACAAATGAGCTATGCTGCAGAAATCACGAAGCTGGCTACATTATTCTTTGAAGATTCACTGGAATTTTCCGATGAAGAAAAAGAAATATTGAATGGCGAAACGGTGCCACAAGTGCTGGATGCCTTTGCTAGCCAGCTAAAAGAAGTCGAGCCTTTTGAAGCTGCTGCCATTAAAAAATCAATCAAAGCTGTTCAGAAGGAAACCGGAGTAAAAGGCAAAAACCTCTTTATGCCGATTCGTGTGGCCGTTACCGGTCAGCAGCATGGACCTCAGCTGAATGATGCCATTGAACTGCTTGGAAGAGACAAAGCTCTGGCGAATCTGGAAAAAGCGAAAGCTGCCATTCAGTCTTAAAAAAGTTTAGGGAAACGAATGCGAACGAGGCAAGCCATAGCCATGCAACCGGAACGGTGTTCAACGGGTTGTATGGCTTTTCCCTTTAATTCACCTGGATAAAGGGAAGCAGCCGGAGCTAAATTCTTGTATACTATAAGTGACTACTGAAAGAGAAAGGAGTCTGTGCATGATTCAGCTGTACAACACATTGACTCGAAAAAAAGAAACCTTTGTCCCGATTGAAGAAGGAAAAGTAAGAATGTACGTCTGTGGACCGACTGTCTACAACTATATTCATATCGGTAACGCACGCAGCACGGTTGCCTTTGATACCATCAGGCGCTACTTGACTTACCGTGGATTTGAAGTCAACTATGTGTCCAACTTCACTGATGTGGATGATAAAATTATCAACGCGGCTGCCGAGCTGGGCAAAACTGCTCCGGAAGTGGCCGATACCTTCATTAAAGCTTTTTACGATGATACAGAAGCTCTTGAAGTCCAGAAGCCGACGCACTCCCCTCGTGTGATGGAAAATATTCCCGAAATCATCAGCTTCATTGAAGCACTGATTGACAACGGCTATGCTTATGAAAGTGACGGCGATGTGTACTACCGGACGCGTAAATTCAAGAAGTACGGAAAATTGAGCCGAATTTCACTGGATGAACTGGAACTGGGCGCCAGCAACCGTTTAGGCGAAGAAGCTACTAAGAAAGAGGATCCACTCGATTTTGCCTTATGGAAAACAGCCAAAGAAGGCGAAATCAGCTGGGATTCACCTTGGGGACTCGGACGACCGGGCTGGCATATTGAGTGTTCTGTTATGGCAACGAAATACTTGGGCGATACGATTGACATTCACGCCGGTGGTCAGGACCTGACCTTCCCGCACCATGAAAATGAAATTGCCCAGACGGAAGCGAAAACATGCCAGACCTTTGCGAATTACTGGATTCATAACGGTTTTGTCACGATGAATGATGAAAAAATGAGTAAATCGATAGGGAATGTCGTTCTCGTTAAAGAACTGCGCGAACAGCATGACCCTAAAGCCCTGCGCTTCTTTATGTCGACAGCTCATTACAGACGTCCCATCAACTATTCTCAGGAAGCAATAGAAGAAGCCAAGACGAACTTGAACCGGATTGAGACAGCCTACTTTAACATGCGCCACCGTCTGAATCAGGCAGAAGCCTCTCAGGAAAATGACGACAAACTACTGACGCAGATTACTAACTTCAAAGACCAGTTCATCACTCAGATGGATGACGATTTCCAGAGTCAAAATGGCATTACTGTTGTCTATGACTTGGTTCGATTCATGAACCGCTACATGGAAGGAGCTACTGTATCCCAGCGTGTGTTGGAAGCCGGGATTGGTCTCTTAGACGAGCTGATGGATGTTTTCGGCATTCAACTCTCAGTAGAGGATGACCTGCTGGATTCGGATATCGAAGCACTGATTGAAGAAAGAGAACAAGCCAGGAAAGACAAAAACTTTCAGCGTGCGGATGCCATCAGAGATCAGTTGAAAGACCAGAATATTATTCTGGAAGACACACCTCAAGGCATTAGATGGAAGCGAGGCAGCGGGAATGACTAGAACCGTTGACCCCAAACTCATCAATGGACTGGCGCTTGCCTATATGGGCGATGCCGCTTATGAGTTGCGAATCAGGGAGTATCTGATTTTTGAAGGCCAAACAAAGCCCAACGTCCTGCACAGCACGGCGACCCGCTATGTATCCGCCAAGGCACAGGCTTTCCTGGTCGACCGTCTGACAGAAGCAGATAAACTGACAGAAGAAGAGTGGTTATACTTCAAGCGTGGCCGGAATGCGAAAAGTTACTCCAAAGCAAAAAATACCGATGCACAGACTTACAGCTATTCAACCGGTTTTGAAGCCGTCATGGGCTTTTTACACCTGACGGAACAGACGGACCGCTTGAACGACTTGATCAGCTGGTGTATTGAAGAAATCAGCCAGACACTATAGAATCGACCGAAAGGAGAAGTGACATGCCAAAAAAACCGTATAACAAAAAAGGAAACGACAGAAAACCAAAGAAGAGTCGTATTCATTCAAATAAAGAGACGAAACGACCCGATGTCGTGGAATCAGACAGTGAATCTGATGAAATGGTCTACGGACGCAATCCCGTACTGGAAACCTTGCGCTCAGAACGTGACGTGAACAAACTGTTCGTTCAGGACGGTTTATCCGGCGAAAAAATCGACCGAGTGGTCAATGAAGCCAAGAAACGAAAAGTTCAGCTGTCCTTTGTACCGAAAAGCAAGCTCGATACCTTATCTGACGGAGGCAATCATCAGGGGCTGGTTTTAGCCGCAAGTCCAGTCAACTATGCGTCGATAGATGACTTGTTTGACGTAGCGAAACAAAAAAATGAAGAACCGTTTTTCCTATTACTCGACGGCATTGAAGACCCGCATAACTTGGGGTCCATTTTAAGGACAGCCGATGCCAGCGGGGTACACGGCGTCATCATACCGAAACGCCGTGCAGTTGGCCTGACCTCTACTGTAGCAAAAGCCTCAGCCGGAGCGATTGAACACGTTCAAGTTGCCCGGGTCACCAATATGGCCCAGACCATTGACGAACTGAAAGAGCGTGGCCTGTGGATTTTCGGAACCGACATGAAAGGGAAAGACTACCGTCACTGGGACGTTTCTTCTCCAATCGGACTTGTCATCGGCAGTGAAGGAAAAGGCCTGTCCCGACTGGTTAAAGACAAAGTTGACGAAACGCTGACGATTCCCATGATAGGAGACGTTCAGAGTCTGAATGCCGGTGTGGCTTCCGGCCTGTTGATGTATGAAGTCTACCGCAAGCGTCATTCGCTGTAATTAAAAAACAGGGTAAAGGTAGCGGTTCAACCGCTGCCTTAGCCTATGTTAAACATATGAAAATTTCTGAGAGGAGGGGAGTCAAGTGAAGAAAGAACTGTTATTTGTGGATGGTTATAACATGATAGGAGCCTGGCCGGAATTGGTCAAGCTGAAGCGACAAGACAAGATTGCCGATGCCCGGGACGCCTTGCTGCACGAGTTGAGCAACTACGCTAACTTTGAAGGCATTGAAGTGCGGATTGTGTTTGATGCCCAGCTGGTACCCGGACTCACCAAGCGCTACGACAAGTATAACGTGGCCGTCATCTTTACCAGTGAAGGCGAGACAGCCGACAGCTACATTGAGAAAGCAGTCGGGGAGGAAAATTTGCTGATCACACACGTGCAGGTCGCTACATCTGATTTGGCCGAACAGTGGATTATCTTTCAAAGGGGCGCAACCCGAAAGTCCGCCAATGAACTGTATAAAGACATAAAGTCTGCGAAGAAAAAAATCGCTATCGACAGCGCCCTTTACCGCATGCAAAGCAAAACACGCAACTCCCCTTTGAAAGAAAAAGATCAGGACTTGCTTAAAAAGCTCTATGTTGAAATGATTGGAAAAAAGTTTGAAAACAAAAAGTGAAACGGTGCACATATGAATCGTGTAGAATATGAGAAGTCATATTCTATGCGGTTTTTTTGTATCTATCGACTTTTTTTCATGAGAATAATCTCACAATTGTAATAATGTTAATGACTATTTAAATAAAAGGATAGTATAATAAGTGAAACGCTTTCATGTGATACAAACTACTACTATAATAATTGCTCTGCTCTGTAATTGAAAAATACAATCTACAGAAGGAGAGAAAGGATGCAGACGACTAACGAAGAAACGATTGCTTTTAAAGAGAAAAAAACGTTTAAAGATTTCAGTGAGCCGGTTGACGATACCCTTATTCAAAGAATTCAATCCGGAGAATCGCAGCTTTATCCCGAACTGTTCGATCAGTGTCAGCCCATTATTAAGCGTACTACGTATCGACGATACATAAAGGGATACGAAAGAGACGATTTATATCAGGAAGCTTGTCTGGTAATAGTCCAGGCGAGTCAAAAGTACGAGTGTAATAAAGGGATGAATTTTAACCAGTATGTCTGCCTATGTATTGATAACCATTTCCATCGGCTTATTCGTTGGAACAACGCGGTGAAGAGACGATCGATACGGGAGTCATTGTCGCTGGAAGGTGTCATAGAGGAAAACGGGTATCAGCTGGTCGGCTTCTCACAAGCAATTCAGCCGGAAGACAAGCCGATAATCAATGAAACCGTAGAGGAATATCTGTGCAAACTGTCCACTTTTGAAAAAGAAGTGTGTTTGAACTGCTATTTAGGTTATTCATATGATGACATTGCTGAAAAATTAAACTGCACGCGAAATAAGGTAGTAAATGCTAAACATCGATGCACTGAAAAATATAGAAAATTATATCTATAGAAAATTAACAATAGGGCATATGTTCGAGTATTAGAATGATCAGTGAAGAGTTTCAGTATTGTGTAAAGGAAAAAGATGATGAGAGGACTATCAAAGAGGCGGAGTGATACCAATAATCACTGTGCTTTTTTTGTGGAGATGTTCATATGCGCCATTGAGCGCATATGTTCTTTCTTAAGGAACCTTAAGTACTTTTTCCATTTAACTCAACTGATGAAAAAATGGTGAGTGACTAGTTAATCGCATATAGACCAGTGACTCAGAGAGAAAAACATCTGGAGATTAGGGTTAAAATGTCTTTAACCCTACACTCAAAGGAGTAGGCTGATGGAGTTACCGGTCAACTGCCGTTACACCCGTACTCACGGAAAATATTGACCTGAGCTGCTGGTCAAACAGCCTTTGTCCGGCAACCCAAACAGAAAAAGCAGCTGAGATACTGGCCAAATCAGCTGTCCTTAGGCACTCAAAATTATTTTTGCATCGAGTTACGGGCCAAGACTCAAGGCATGCATCCAATTCCTCTAGGATAAGGGGCAGCTGTATGTAGTCTAAGTTTTCACTAGAGGACATATTTAGTTACAGACAAAAAACCTGTTTCTTGAATAACTGACATTCAGGAAACAGGGCTTTATCTTATACTAACGTATTGGCTATCTGCTTATGGTCGTTTTTACTGCTTTTTTTTTCCTCATGCGCCTTTTTGAAGCGTTGGATGGTGGTGACATGGGCCATTAAGAAATTGGCTGCGATGCCAATGCCGATACCGGACAAGATGCCGAAAAAGGAAAGGACGGGTAGGTATAAAAGCACCGTCCAGGTCTGCGCAATGGTACTGGCCACTAAGAGCTGGCCCAGGTTATGGAGAATCCCGCCTGTCGCACTGACACCAATCACGGTGACACGTTTGCCGCCGATAAATTTGACGATGAGCATGCCAACATAACTCAGCATGGCTCCCGCAAAACTGTACATAAAGGTAGAAATTGTTCCGCCGAGTAAAGTGGTCATCAAAAGCCGCATAATGACGACTTTCAGACTATCTTTAAAAGGAAGCGTATAAATAGCTACAATAATAATTAAGTTGGCCACACCGAGTTTCGCCCCGGGGGCAAAGGCGAATGGAAAGGGTATGCTGCGTTCGACCAGACCGAGTATGACGGCTTGAGCGGAAAGCAGGGATATATAGATCATTTTCTGGGTACGATTCATTGGAATCCTTCTTTTCTAGAGTGGTTTCTTCTATAGAGTATTGTCGCACAAAACGGCTCATCAAGCTATAATGATTAAAGCAATTTTATGTTGAATCTAATCTTGTGAAAACATAGACAGAGTACCACTATTACTGTAAGATGTACAGTGAAAAAGAAAGGGAAGGAAACTGACTATGTTTACGTGTAACAAGACAAAAGCATTATCAATTATATTGCCTGTATTATCACTTACACTATTTGCCTGTAATGAAGAAGACTCAAGAAATTTGGCTAATCAGCCTTATGAACGGACTGAATTCTTGTTAGGAACAGTTGCGAATATGCGCGTCTTTAATGAAGGCGGAGAAGAAGCCATGGACAAGGCATTTGAGCGCGTTCAGGAACTCGATGAATGGTTTGCGATGCAGAATCCGGACTCCGAGATTTCGGAAGTCAACCGTCAGGCTGGGATTGAACCGGTAGAAGTATCAGACGAAGTCTTTTTAGTCATGGAACGGGCCCTTCACTATGCTGAAGAGTCAGGTGGCAGTTTTGATCCGACCATTGGAGCTATTACCTCACTCTGGGGAATCGGACAGGAATACGCAGCCGTACCCGATCAGGATGAGCTGGATGCCGTCCTAGAAGTAGTAGACTACCGACTGGTGGAACTGGATGAAGAAAATCAGACGATTTTCCTACAAGAAGAAGGCATGGTCCTGGATTTAGGCGCGATTGCTAAAGGCTACATTACGGATGAAGCCGCTCGTGTACTGGTTGAAGAAGGCGTCAATACAGCCATTGTTGACTTGGGTGGCGATATCGTCGTTGTGGGAAACAGCACGCGTGGGCCGGACGATCCATGGAATGTCGGCATTCAGAATCCTTACGGTGACCGTGGGGATATTATTGGCATGGTTCCAGTTACAGACCGTGCAATTGTCACCACAGGGATTTATGAGCGACTGGTTCGTGACGGAGATGATGAATACCATCACCTGATGAACCCGGACACCGGCTACCCGTTCCAGAACAACATTTCAGGAATCAGTGTGATTGCGGACAACGCGATGGATGCGGATGCCCTGGCCAATATCGCTTTTTCTTTAGGAGTAGAAGACGGCTTGGATTACATCAATGGTCTTGAAGGTGTGGAAGTCATCTATACAACTAATGAGCGGGAAGTATTTGTTTCAGAAGGCATCACCGATGATGTAGAAATTAACCACAATGACTTCGAAAAGGTTAATTAAGCCGATTTGACAGTGTTTTCAGTTAATGGTAAAGTAATGAAGACTTTGAAATAATGTCAGATGAAACTGAAGTGAGGAAACAATCCAATGAAAAAGAAACTGGCTTTGGCCTGTATTGAATGCGGATCGCGTAACTATACGAAAGAAGTAGGCGCAAAAATCCGAACAGAACGTCTTGAAGTAAAAAAATATTGCCGCTATTGTAAAAAACACACACTGCACAGAGAAACAAAGTAAGCAGCTGAAGCAGTGACAGACCGACTAAATACCTTTTAGCGAGAGGAGTTCCCAATGAATAAAGTTAAAAAGTTTCTCGGAGAAGTAAAGTATGAACTGAGCGAAACAACCTGGCCGACTAAAGAAGCAATGAAAAAGAATACCGCTACTGTTTTTGGAGTGATGGCATTCTTCGGTGTCTTCTTTTATGCCGCTGACTCAGTGATTACCTTTTTATTGAACTTAATTTGACAAACAGGATTAAGAGTAGATTTAACAAACCTGACGTGCTATACTACGTAGCGAGAACAGGCGGAAAACCTTTCTTCCAGATAATGGAGGAAGGTTTTTTTATTACAGACAAAGAAAAAGGAGACTATTAAAATGAGCGAATTAGAAAGTGCTAAAGCATGGTACGTTCTGCACACCTATTCAGGTTATGAGAATAAAGTGAAGCAGAACCTTGAATCCCGTGCCAGCAGTATGAAAATGGAAGACAATATCCTGCAGGTTTTGATTCCTGAAGAAGAAACAACTCAGGAAAAAGACGGCAAGGTTGAGTCAGCTACAGAGAAAATCTTCCCGGGCTACGTTCTGGTTGAAATGATTATGTCAGACGATGCCTGGTATATAGTAAGAAATACGCCTGGCGTAACAGGTTTCGTCGGCTCTCACGGAGCTGGAAGCAAGCCGTCACCACTGTTGCCTGAAGAGGTAGACCAGATTCTGCGCAGCATGGGCATCAACCCACGTAAAGTACAGATGGATGTTGAAGTGGGCGAGCGCATTAAAATCGTTGGTGGAGCATTTGCAGGCATGGAAGGTACCGTTACGGAACTTGAAGGTGACAAGGGTAAAATCAAGGCATCTGTTGAAATGTTCGGACGCGAAACCAATGCGGAACTGGACTACAATCAAATTTCCAAGCTGGACGACTAAAAAAGTATTGCAGAAAGAACCGAGTAGTGGTATACTATATCAGTGCGCCTTGTATGCTTATGTATACGAGAGGGCATGTTTTATAGTGGGAGAGGAAAACTGAAACCTCATTTAACCACTCACGGACTAAAGTCAAGGAGGTATGTCTCGTGGCAAAAAAAGTTGTAAACGTCGTGAAACTGCAGATACCCGCAGGGAAAGCTAATCCGGCTCCCCCAGTAGGACCTGCACTAGGACAAGCGCAAGTAAACATTATGGGATTCTGTAAAGAATTTAACGCTCGTACAGCAGATCAAGCTGGAATGATCATTCCGGTTGTAATCTCAGTATACGAAGACCGTTCATTTACATTTATCACAAAAACTCCACCTGCAGCAGTATTGCTTAAAAAAGCAGCTGGCGTTGAGTCTGGTTCAGGCGAACCAAACACTAAAAAAGTGGCATCTGTAACACGCGATCAAGTTAAAGAAATCGCAGAAACAAAAATGGAAGACCTAAACGCAGCTGATGTAGAAGCAGCTATGCGCATGGTTGAAGGTACAGCACGCAGTATGGGATTCACTGTCGAAGGATAATGAATTTGCCCCCATTGCTTGCTGCCTCCGCGACCAGCTGACTAAGGAGACTTGTTCAGCCAAGCTGTAAAGACAATGGTTTTTACGCTTTTGCGGAGATCAAGTGGGAGGTTAAACCGCTAATACCACACTAAGGAGGAAATATAATGGCGAAAAAGAGTAAAAAGTTCGTAGCTGCTTTGGAAAAAGTAGACCGCGAAAAACAATATGATGCGACTGAAGCATTAGAATTAGTTAAAGAAATCGACTACGCCGGATTCGACGCTACTATCGAAGTAGCTTACCGATTAGGTGTAGACCCTAAACAAGCTGATCAGCAGATTCGTGGCGCAATGGTATTGCCGCACGGAACTGGTAAAACTCAGACTGTAATCGTATTTGCTAAAGGCGACGCTGCTAAAGCTGCTGAAGAAGCAGGAGCAGATTTCGTAGGAGACAGCGACCTTGTAGAAAAAGTTCAAGGTGGATGGTTAGACTTCGACGTTGTTGTTGCTGCACCGGATATGATGGCTGAAGTAGGTAAACTTGGACGTGTCTTAGGACCTAAAGGCCTTATGCCTAACCCTAAAACAGGAACAGTTACACCTGACGTAGCTAAAGCTGTTAACGATATTAAAGCTGGACAGGTGACATACCGTGTTGACCGTCAGTCAAACGTACACGTGCCAATTGGTAAAGTATCATTTGATATCGACAAACTGAAAGAAAACTTGGCAGCTCTTCACGATGTTATCGTGAAAGCAAAACCTGCAAGTTCTAAAGGTGTTTACATCAAGAACATGGCAGTTGCAAGTACTTTCGGACCTGGTGTTAAAGTAGACACAAGCACAGTTCTTAAATAAAAAATTTAATTTTTCTTGACCTGCACGACATAGCTTGCTATAATAGTGCAGGTTAAGGAATTAACTTTAATTGAATATGCATTGATGAATGAGAGCTAATTGACGGTAAGGTGATTACCGGATAGGCAGCTTGATAATACCGAAGACAGTATGTGGCCTTGTGCCTTAATATCATACCGAGGATAAAGTGATGAACAATCAATTTACACTCCCTCTATGTCTACGGTGACATGGGGTTTTTTTATTCCATAAATTTCGTTGAGGAATATGGTATAAAGTTGAATCCTCATTTCAATCGATCAGGAGGTGAAACATCAATGAGTAAAGAGCATGTTATCGCGAAAAAAGAAGAGATTGTTAAAGATCTGACTTCTAAATTTCAAGAAGCACAAGCAGTAGTAGTTGTAGACTACCGTGGTTTGACAGTAGGCGAAGTAACTGAATTACGTAAGCAATTGCGTGACGCAGGTATCGAAATGCGCGTATTGAAAAACACCATGTTACGTCGTGCGGCTGAAGCAGCTGAATTATCAGAATTAGTAGATGTCTTCAAAGGACCTACAGCTGTAGCATTCAGTAATGAAGAAGTTGTTGCACCTGCTAAAATTATCGCAGAATTTGCGAAAGACGCAGAAGCACTTGAAATCAAAGGTGGCGTATTGGAAGGTAAAGTTGCAACTGTTGAGCAAATCAACAAAATTGCTAAACTACCAAGCCGCGAAGGCCTACTTTCAATGCTATTATCTGTCCTACAGGCACCTATGCGAAACACTGCATTGGCAGTCAAAGCAGTTGCAGAGAAGAAAGAAGAAGAGGAAGCTGCATAAAGCAGATTTTCCCACTAACAGCGAACTGTGCTTAGGCACAGCCTGTTAAACCCAAAAAACCTAAATTAAATGGAGGAAAACAAAAATGGCATTAGATATTGAAAAAATCATTGCTGACTTGAAAGAGTCAACAGTTGTTGAATTAAACGACTTAGTAAGCGCAATTGAAGAAGAATTCGGCGTTGAAGCAGCAGCACCAGTAGCAGCAGCAGGAGCTGGAGCAGCAGCAGCAGCAGAACAAACAGAATTTACAGTAGAATTAGCATCAGCTGGTTCAGCTAAAATCAAAGTAATCAAAGCAGTTCGTGAAGCTACTGGTCTTGGCTTGAAAGAAGCTAAAGCATTAGTAGACGGAGCTCCTTCAGCAGTTAAAGAAGGCGTTTCTAAAGACGAAGCTGAAGAATTGAAAGCTAAATTAGAAGAAGCTGGAGCTTCAGTAGAAGTTAAGTAATCCAACTTTTCTAAATAAATGCGATTTAAATCCCTCTGACGTAAGTATTTATGTCAGAGGGATTTTTTGCATTCTACTTTTTTGTGTCATTTTTCAGATTGTGTAGGAATACGGCCGGATATTTGATAAAATTGTTCTTTGAAGTGACATGTCACTTTTGCCTATCAGAATTAGGAAGAGAAATAGAAAGGACAATTAAAAAATGAAAAACGAAACGTATCCTCAGCGTATTGACTATGGGGTCATCTTATCGGTCATGCTGCTGGCCATTATCAGTATAGCCTCGCTTTATTCCACCACCGTCTTAATTGACGGGGCCGGTCTGGGAATGACCATCAGACAAATTGTCTGGTATGGTGTAGGGGTTATTGCCGTTCTTGTCATCATGCAGTTTAACTCCGAACAGCTATGGAAAATGACGACGTACCTCTATGTAGCCGGCTTGGTTATTTTGTTATTAACTTTGGTGTTTTACGATCGCGAAATCGCGGCCAGAACTGGAGGGAACAGGTGGGTTACGCTAGGACCTTTAGGAACAGTACAGCCATCTGAATTCGTAAAGATTCCTTATATCCTGATGCTCGCTAAAGTCGTAACGAAGCATAACAGCTTGTACCGAGTGCGTGAATATAACTCTGATTTTCTTTTGATTGGAAAGTTAGCTGTGATTGGGCTTGTTCCAGTAGTTATCGTATTTATGCAGCGTGACTTAGGAACAGCTTTGGTCTATATTTCCATCTTGATTGGTGTCCTTTTGTTATCAGGTATTAAATGGCAAATATTACTGCCGGTCTTCTTATTTGTTACAGCAGTCGGAGTAACACTTATTGTTCTGGTTGTCTACAATAGGGAGTTCCTGTTGAATACCGGCTTGTTTAGACCGTATCAGTTCGCGCGTATCGATACGTGGTTGAATCCGCATCAGGGAACGAGTGACACCTCCTATCAAATTGTTCAGACCTTCAAGGCAATCGGCTCGGGCGGCGTATTTGGGAAAGGCTTTGGCGTCAGTGAAGTCCATGTTCCGGTTAGAGAATCCGATATGATTTTTGCGACAATTGGGGAAAACTTCGGTTTTGCCGGCGGCGCTTTTCTGATTTTTGTTTATTTCATCCTTGTGTATCATATGATTAAAGTGGTTTATGACACAAAAAATGAATTTTATGCTTATATTGCCACTGGGGTTATTATGATGATTGCGTTCCACGTGCTGGAAAATGTTGGAATGAATATCGGCCTGCTGCCGATGACAGGTATTCCTTTGCCTTTTGTTTCTCAAGGGGGATCATCCCTTCTAGGGAACATGATGGGCGTCGGCTTGATTATGTCCATGCGTTACCATCATAAATCGTACTTCTTTTCTGGAGAAGGCGAAGAGTTTCACCCAGGTACGTAACGGGTTGAAGGAGAGAGGGTTATCAGAATGTTGCGAGATCGAATCAATTATGTAGACAAGTTAATTGTCATTCCCTATTTTACCTTGACGCTGTTCAGCATTATCATGGTTTACAGCGCAAGCAGCTACAGCGCCCTGATGGATTACGGGAACCCCCATCATTACCTGCCCCGTCAGGCTACTTATGTGATTATAGGTTATATAGTCTTTGTCTTTGCGTTTACTTTTCCGATTAAAGCAATGAAGAATAAACGGTTCGTCCAGATGGGTACAATTGTTACAGCAATCTCTCTGCTTCTTCTATTGATATTCGGGCGTGAAATTTATGGTGCAAGACGATGGATTGAAACACCCTTCTTTAATATACAGCCGGCTGAATTTGCTAAATTTATGGTGATCTGGTACTTGGCCTATATTTTGTCTATTAAACAGAAGAAGATTGCCGAAGATTTTTTTAAAGCAATTGTGGCGCCAATGATTCTGGTATCTGCCATTGTACTGTTTATCTATATCCAGCCGGATACCGGTTCGTCCTTTATCATTGTCCTTATTGGAGCCGTTATGATCTTCGCTAGTGGCGTCTCGCCTAAGTTAGGTTTGGGCTTTGGTGTAGCAGGTGTCTCACTGCTGCTGGGTTTGTCTCAGTTAATCAGACAATACGGCACGCGGCTGTTCTTTCTAAATGAATACCGCTATAACCGGTTCCTGGGTTTTTGGGATCCGTTTACGCTAGCTGAAGGCGCAGGAATGCAGCTGGTTCACTCCTACTATGCACTGAGTCGAGGCGGTATTTTGGGCGTCGGCTTTGGAGACAGTGTTCAGAAGACCGGTTTTCTGCCATTTCCTTATACAGATTTTATCGTATCGATTATTGGAGAAGAATTTGGCCTGGTGGGCATTTTTATCCTGCTGGCGACATTAACTATAATGGTGTCCAGACTATTTCTGACAGCGGTAAGAGCTCAGCACTCTTTTGATTCACTCCTGTGCATCGGTATCGCAACCATGTTTATGGTTCAAGCCTTTATCAATTTAGGCGGTGTGATTGGCATCATGCCCATTACCGGACTGACTTTTCCATTTGTGAGTTACGGCGGTTCCAGTATGATTGTGCTTTCGGCTTCCATTGGACTGGTAGCGAATATCTCTGCCCGCGTCAATTACAATAAAGCCATCAGACTATACGGTAAGGAGGAATAATATGCGTTTATTTATCAAACAGCAAGTATTCTCTTTAAATGACAAGTTTTCTGTGAAAGATGAAAATGAAGCTGACCGTTTTTATGTGGAAGGGCAGTTCATGGCTTTGGGTAAAAAGTTGCGTGTCTACACGCCTGATCATGAGGAAGTCATCTACATTGAACAGCAGTTATGGAAACTTCTGCCGGAGTATGACTTATACAGTGGGGAAGAAAAAGTAGCGACCATTAAAAAGGAGTTTGCCTTTTTCAAAAACAACTACACCATTGAAGGGCCGGGCTGGGAAATTGACGGATCGATTACTGCTCATGACTATGTCATAAAAAGTCAGGGGCGAGTCATTGCTGATATCAACAAAAAATTTCTATCGTGGGGAGATACCTATGAAATCATTATTCACGACGAATCTCAGCTCCATTTGCTGCTGGGCATTGTCATCGTGATTGATTGTGTAATTTCCGCATCGAGAGCAAATAACAGTTAAAAAAAGCGCCAGACAAGAGAATGCATCTTGTCGAGGCGCTTTTTCTGTGTTCGCTCTCAGTCTTTTATGCTGTGTCGCAAAGAAGAAAAGAGGATGAATAAGTTGATGCCGTGAAAGACCAGTGCGGTCACGAAGGCAGGCACATAGGATCCGGTAAAATCAAAGACGTAGCCGACGACGGTCATGGACAAGGCGCCTCCGACACCGGCGATAAATGAGATAATCGGAAAGATACGAACATATAGCTCCTTTCCGAACAGTTCGGTGGTCAGAAGCGGGAAGGCAACTGCCGGAACTGAGAAGACAGAACCGAAGACGAAAGACCCGGCTATCTGAGCCGCCGGATGCGATACAGACAAGAGCAGAAGAATGCCGGCAATGTTAATCAGTATCATGATGACGGCAGCCTTCATAACGCCAATCGTATCACTGATAAAACCAATCAGCAGCTTGAAGGAGATGTTACCGACCATTACAGCGGAGAGCATAATTCCCCCGACCTGTGTTGATAACAGGTTAGATTCTGCAAAACCGGGCAAGTGCTGGGAAATCCCTGTGATGGACGTATGCATCAAGCCGATTAAAGCAAGCAGCACAAAAGATTTTTGTGTGTATGAGAAATTTGTCCAGTTTGCTTTCCTGATGACTTTCCGCGAGCCCTCTTCATTCTCGTCGTGACCATACGGCAAGTAACCGTCATCTTTGGGATTGAAACTGTAAGGATACAGGATGGCAGGCAGGACAAAGAGAAACATTACCAGTCCCATTACAATAAAACTGTTTTCCCAGCCGACGGATTCAATCAGGGAAGTAAAGACGGGAGAAAAGATAGCCCCGATAATGCCGCTGAAGCCGAAGGAAAGACTCATGGCGAAGCCTTTTTTCTTTTCAAACCAGTTGTTGACTATGGTGGACAGTGGAACCATGGCGTAAAGGCCGGTTCCGATTCCTCTGAGGATACCTAACAAGTAAAAGACCCACATCGTAGTGGTGAACGCCATAAGAATGGTCGATAGAGAAGCAAGCAGTGCCGAAGCAGTTAAAACAGGCTTCCAGCCGAACCGGTTTAGTAGTGGAGCGAAGTATAAAGACACAAAGGATAAGGCCAGTGTTGAAAGTGTGGCGTGCATAGCAAACGTTCCTCTGTAAACGTTCAGACTTTCTGATACCGGTGTGTAAAACACGCCGATAACATTCAAGTTTATACCGACTGCGCTGGCGGACATGCCGCATGCAATAGCCAGTACCAACCAGTGCTTAAGTGATTTAGCTGGATTTGTCATATATGAATGTACCTCTTTCTAAGTATAGTTACTAACTAGTATACTAGTCCCCTATAACTAAAGCAAAGCCGGAATGATAGGAAAAAATTTCAAACAGCAGTTGCATTATTTTTGACAGACTGGTACACTAATAGCAGCAAAGCTCCTTTAAATCTATCCCGTGAGGTAGAAAAGGATGGAAAAACTTCATTTTCTATTAATTGAACGGTCTAAACGTGCAGGCAGAACTGTACTACCGATGAATTAGTGGATTCCATCTTACTCTAAAGGTCCTTTTGCGTAATGTAAAGGGCATTTTTTTATGCCTAAAAAACGACAAAAGAGAGGACGATAAGTAATGGCAGTACAACAACGACCGTTAATACTAGATGTGGAGGCAAAACCTGCACCACTCAAAGGACTATTTTTAAGCTTACAGCACGTATTTGCAATGTTCGGGGCTACGATTCTAGTGCCCATCTTACTGAACATGCCCGTATCCGTCGCACTTCTGGCAAGTGGAGTCGGAACAATCATTTATCAGATAGCTACAAAAGCGAAGGTACCCGTTTACTTGGGATCATCTTTCGCCTACATTGCCGCCATGCAGATTGCAATGGAACAGATGGGCGGAGACATCAGTGCAGCACAGACCGGAGTCATCATGGTCGGTTTACTCTATGTTATTATAGCAGGCATTATTAAATACACTGGGACAGCCTGGGTTGATAAAATTCTACCCCCAATCGTTATCGGCCCGATGATTATGGTCATTGGTCTTGGCCTGGCAGGCAACGCGGTCACAAATGCCGGTTTTGTCGCAGATTCAGACTGGCGCATCATATTCGTCGCCGTAGCAACTTTCCTGATTACAGCATTTATTAATACGAAAGCCAAAGGATTTTTCAAAATCATCCCCTTCCTGATGGGGATTGTCGGAGGCTACATTATAGCAGTGGTGCTCGGCATAGTCGATTTCTCACCGGTGGCAGAAGCAAACTGGTTTGCCTTGCCGCAGATTCACCTGCCATTTCAAACAGAGACATTTGACAGCTACTCCTTCTACTTTGGACCGGAAACGTGGGCGCTTCTGCCAATCGTTCTGGTGACAGTAGCGGAGCACATCGGCGATCACTCTGTTTTAGGTAAAATCTGTGACCGCGAATTCCTGAAAGAGCCCGGATTAAAACGCACATTGATTGGTGACGGGGCTGCAACAGCTGTATCAGCTTTCTTCGGAGGGCCGGCTAATACAACTTATGGTGAAAATACCGGTGTCATCGGCATGACCCGTATCGCATCTGTTTCGGTAATCAGAAACGCAGCGTTTATCGCGATAGCCTTAAGTTTCATGGGTAAATTTACAGCCTTAATCTCAACTATTCCAGCACCTGTACTCGGCGGCATGTCCATTCTGCTCTACGGGGTCATCGCCAGTAACGGACTAAAAGTTATGATTGAAGACAAAGTCGATTTCAATCAGACAAGAAACCTGATTATTGCCAGCTCCATGCTAGTCATCGGACTGGGCGGAGCAGTGTTCGACATCGCCGGCTTCGTGACACTTTCCGGAACAGCCCTGAGCGCTATGGTCGGAATCATCCTGAACCTGATTCTACCAAGAGAAGAACCTGAATATGAATCACAACTCCAGGAAGACGTTGAACAGAATAAATCAGACAAGACATCTAAAGCGGGCAAGCTGCACCTGAGCAGTGAAGCGTAAAACGCCAGCTAAATGAAAGAAAGAATAAACAGCTGTTCTGCTTCTGATGGGGCTTAAGCAGAAGGCAGTCTGTTAGAACCATCAATATTATTATATACAATAAACTGATAACACCTTTCTTGAACTGAGCGACTAGGCTTTGTAATAAGGAAGGTGTTTTTACATGCTTTTATTAGATGATATGTTTGGTATAGTAAAGATGTTAGATTAGGTGAACAAAGAACAAGGGTGCAAAACTATACTAATCAAAGGACTGATCATATAATGGCATCGCCACTTGATAACCCATTTCTTAATAAAGGAACGGCATTTACCTTGGATGAAAGAAAACAGTACAATCTTCAGGGGCTGATTCCTTCTAAAGTAGAAAGCATTGAGGAACAGGAACAGAAAATACTTAATCAATTGAACAAGCTAGAAACACCTATAGATAAACACCATTACTTAATGTCCATCTATGCGGATAATAGAACATTGTTTTTCTATACTATAGAAAGACACGTCAAAGAGATGCTGCCAATTATTTACACACCTACAATTGCTGAAGCGGTTAGAGGATTCAGTGAAAAGTACTCCTCTTTTCAGGATGCAGCTTATTTATCGGTAAATGAGCCGGAAAACTTAGAATCCAGTTTGCGAAATGCAGCAAAAGATTTGAAAGACGTTAAATTGATGGTCATAACAGATGGAGAGGGAGTACTTGGCATTGGTGACTGGGGGATCAATGGGGCAGCCATTTCAATTGGCAAGTTAGCAGTCTATACTGTTGCGGCTGGTATCAATCCTAGCCAGGTCTTACCTGTAGTCATAGATGCGGGTACGAATAATGCAGAATTACTGAAGTCACCAGACTACCTTGGACATAAACAGAACAGGCTGGAAGGAGAGAGCTACTTATCTTTTATTGAAAAGTTTGTACAGACAGCTACTCAATTATTTCCTCATGTTTTACTGCACTGGGAAGATTTTGGCAGGGGACATGCGGAAGAGATATTAAACACCTATAGTCAATCCCACTGTACATTTAATGATGATATACAAGGAACGGGAATCATGATGGTAGCTGCACTTAATTCTGTAGTTAAGATAACCAGAAAACCTCTATCCGACCAGAAAATAATGATTTTTGGAGCGGGAACTGCCGGTGTAGGCATAGCAGATATGATTTATATGGAACTGTTGGCTAAAGGGTTATCAAGCGAAGAAGCCAAGCAGCGGATTGTACTCTATGACCGTTATGGTGTGATTCACACTGGACAAAGCAACTTGACAAAAGGACAGTCGAGATATGTAATTCCTGAGGAAATATTACCAGCTATCTCAGACAGTCTTTTAGAGGCAGTGCATGCTTTCAAGCCAACAGTGTTGATAGGCAGCTCCGGCCAGACAGGGGCATTCAGTAAAGAAGTCATAAAAGCTATGTACCAATACAACAGTCGGCCTGCAGTTTTCCCGATTTCAAATCCGTCAGAATTGGCGGAGGCAAAAGCTGAAGATATCATAAAATGGACCGAAGGGAATGGATTAGTTGTTACGGGAAGTCCGACAGAACCATTTGAGTATGGTGAGCATACTTACGCTATTGGCCAGGCTAACAATGCCTTGCTGTACCCAGGCCTGGGTCAAGGACTCGTCCTTACAGAATCCCACCATGTAACGGATGGCATGCTTCTGGCTGCTGCGCATTCAATCAATGATATGCAGGATTTTTCAGAACCAGGAGAAGCGCTTCTCCCAGATGTCAGTCAATTGAGAGAAGTATCAAAGCTGGTCGCGACAGCGGTTGTCAAAAAGGCAGTAGAAGATAAAGTTAACCGTGTGTCCATAGATGATCCAGAAAAAGTGGTAGAAGAAAATACATGGGGAGCTGAATACTGAACGATTTTTAAAATAAACAGTATAATTGAGTTTAATGCAAAGAACTGGTCGTAACTGGCTATGATGGTGTGATGCTTAGAAAGGTTGTTGGAATTATGAATAAACGAGTAGCGAAAGATGCGTTTGGTAAAATTGAAATTGAAGAGGATCGTCATTGGGGAGCTCAGACGCAGCGCAGCTTACAGAATTTTGCGATTGGATCAGAGAAAATGCCGATAGAACTGATTCGCGCGTATGCATTAATTAAAAAAATGGCAGCTGTAACGAATGCTGAACTGGACTTGCTGGATAAGGATAAAGCTGATGCAATAGCAGAGGTCTGCAATGAAGTGATTGATGGCCAGTGGGACGATCAGTTTCCGCTAGCCGTTTGGCAGACTGGTAGCGGTACGCAGACAAATATGAACATAAATGAAGTTGTCGCACATATTGCATCTGAAAGAACCGGCTTGAGTATTCATCCCAATGATGATGTCAACAAAGGTCAGAGTACGAACGATACTTTCCCAACGGCCATGCACATCGCCTCAGTTAATTTATTGAAGGAAAAACTGATTCCCGTTCTCCAAAATGTTCAGGAAACACTGGAACAACTAGAAGATAAATACAGTGATGCGATAAAAATCGGGCGCACCCATTTACAGGACGCCACTCCGGTTACATTCGGGCAGGAAGTGAGTGCCTGGAAAGAGATGATGAAACAGAACGAGGCAATGATACATCAGACGTTAACGCCACTGCTCAGCTTACCGCTTGGCGGCACGGCAGTCGGAACAGGATTGAATACACATAAAGACTTTTCGATGAGAGCAGTAGAGAAAATCTCAGAGGCAACCGGCATAGCTTTTGAAGACAGTCCCAATAAGTTTCACGGCTTAGCCAGTAAAGATGCTTTCGTCTTTGCTCACGGGGCTTTGAAATCACTCGCGGCAAATGCCATGAAGATGGCTAATGATGTGAGGTGGCTGGCCAGTGGTCCTAGAAGTGGACTGGGAGAAATCACCATCCCGGCTAATGAAGCAGGCAGTTCGATTATGCCTGGAAAAGTGAACCCGACTCAAGCTGAAGCTTTGACGATGGTCTGTGTACAAGTAATGGGAAACGACACCACTATAGGGATTGCAGCATCACAAGGTAATTTTCAATTAAATGTCTATATGCCGCTTATCGCCTACAACATGCTTCAAAGCATCACGCTTCTCAGTGACAGCCTGGATTTGTTCAACGAGAAGTGCCTGAAAGGTCTTACGGTGAATGAAAAGAAAATGGATCAGCTGGTTGAACAGTCTTTGATGCTGGTGACAGCATTGGCACCCCATATCGGCTACGACAACGCCAGTCAAATTGCCAAGAAAGCCCATGAGGAAGAATTGACATTGAAAGAGGCAACGGTGCAGCTGGAAATCTTGACTGAAGAAGAGTTTGATACACATATTAAGCCTTCAGATATGGTTTAAGGAGCAGAACTGTAAGTATACAGCGGGGAGAACGCTCCTCTTTTAAGTAGAAATGAAGTTCAGGGCTTTAAAATTTTGCTGAACTAAAGAATACTCCAGAAATATGAAGTTCGCTGCAGCGAAGCAAGTCTGAACTTCAGCAAACGGGACATCAGTGAAGTTCAACAAGCATAAAGAACGCTGAGCTCCACCACTACAGGCTTGTCGCAGGCTGGACAGCATAGTATACTGAAAGTAACGCTTAATTATGAAAAAAGAGGAGACGCGACATGTCCGATCACTACTTTACGTCCAAACCTACTACTAAAAAAAATGAAAAAACAATCGAAGCTACTTTAAAAGGAAACAAGCTGACTTTCACCACCGATGCGGGCGTTTTTTCTAAAGACCGGGTGGATTTCGGTTCCCAGGTCATGATTGAAGCCATAGATGATTCTGTTTTTCCAAACGAAACGGTTCTCGATGTCGGCTGCGGTTATGGACCGGTTGGACTATCGCTGGCTAAGGCCAACCCTAGTCTCAAAATTGACATGATTGACGTCAATGAACGTGCACTGGATTTGGCGAAAAAGAATGCAGAGAATAATGAAATAGATACAGTTTCTGTCTTTCAGTCATCAGTCTATGATAACGTGGAGAAGACAAACTACGGGGCGGTTATTTCCAACCCACCTATCCGAGCAGGCAAACCGACCGTGCACAAGATTATCACGGATGCAAAAAATCACCTGGCAGACGGAGGCGTGTTGATTATCGTCATTCAGAAAAAACAGGGAGCGCCGAGCGCAAAGAAAGTCATGGAAGAAACATACGGGAACGTCACCCGAATTGGTCTGGATAAAGGCTACTGGGTTCTGCAGTCCGTCAAATAAAGAATAGACTCCTGAGTGCTGGTCATAATAGAACAGCGCTCAGGAGTTTTCATTTGACATTTGACTCTTGACATCTACTTGATTTTTATGTAAACTTAATAGACGCTAAACAAAGTATGAAAATAAAACCCGTACGAAATATTGTCCGGACGCGGTTTTTGAAGCAAAACAAAAGAATGTGTGATGATTCAGGATGATTCTTTCACGACTCTTTTGTATTTTTTTTGGTCTAAAATAGGGTTAACGCCCTGTTTTTAAACGTTTGTTAACAATTGTAACACAATTGTAATATAAAAAAACGGGTGATCAAATACAGCAATTGCTTTTGAATATGACGGCTAGTGATTATTTATGAGGGGTGAAGAGGTTGGCAGGCCAAGATGTGAAATACGGCAAGCACCGTACACGTAGAAGTTACTCACGAATTAAAGAAGTATTGGAACTTCCAAATTTAATTGAGATTCAAACTAACTCGTACAGATGGTTTTTAGAAGAAGGATTAAAGGATATGTTTAAGGATATTTCTCCTATTGAGGATTTTTCCGGGAACTTATCTTTGGAATTCACTGATTATAAATTGCAGGACCCTAAATATTCAGTTGACGAAGCAAGACAGCATGATGCAAACTATTCTGCACCATTATATGTAAAGCTTCGCTTAATTAACCAGGAAACTGGAGAAGTTAAGGAGCAGGAAGTATTCTTTGGAGACTTCCCGTTAATGACAAATCAGGGAACATTCATCATCAATGGTGCCGAACGTGTTATCGTTTCTCAGCTTGTTCGTTCGCCGGGCGTTTACTTCAGCCCTAAAGTTGAAAAGAATGGCCTGGAAGGTTTCGGTTCGACCGTTATTCCTAACCGTGGCGCATGGCTGGAATATGAAACGGACTCAAAAGGGTTGTCAAACGTTCGTATTGACCGTACCCGTAAGATTCCATTAAGTGTACTTGTTCGTGCATTAGGATTCGGGTCTGATGATGAGATTCTTGATATCTTTGGTTCAAATGAAAGCCTACTGGCTACAGTTGAAAAAGATGTACACAAGAACTCTGCGGATTCTCGCGTAGAAGAAGCATTGAAAGATGTATATGAACGTCTGCGTCCGGGAGAGCCTAAGACAGCTGACTCTTCAAGAAGCTTACTGACGACACGTTTCTTCGATCCGAAACGTTACGACCTGGCACGTGTGGGTCGCTACAAGATGAACAAGAAACTGGATCTTAAAAACCGTTTAATAGGACTGACTTTAGCTGAAACACTGGTTGACAGTGAAACAGGCGAAATCATTGCTAAAGAAGGAACGCTAATCAACCGTGAAGTTATGGATGAATTAGGTCCACTCTTGGATAATGGCTTGAACTCTGTTACATTGCATCCTTCAGATGAAGGCGTCGTTCCAGAACCAATCGAACTGCAGATTGTTAAAGTCTATTCACCTCAGGACAGCGACCGTGTCGTTAATGTCATTGGTAATGCAAACCCTGACCGTGAAGTGAAGTATATCATTCCGGCAGATATGATTGCCTCTATGAGTTATTTCTTCAACCTTCAAGAAGGTATTGGAGAAACTGACGATATTGACCACTTAGGAAACAGACGTATCCGTTCTGTAGGGGAACTATTACAGAATCAGTTCCGTATCGGTTTGTCCCGTATGGAGCGAGTTGTACGTGAACGTATGTCTATTCAGGACACGTCTACGACAACACCTCAGCAGCTAGTCAACATCAGACCAGTTGTTGCGTCTATTAAAGAATTCTTCGGTTCCTCACAGTTGTCTCAGTTTATGGATCAGACCAACCCACTGGGCGAGCTGACTCACAAGAGACGTCTGTCTGCTTTAGGACCGGGTGGATTGACGCGTGACCGTGCCGGTTATGAAGTGCGAGACGTTCACTATTCTCACTATGGCCGTATGTGTCCAATTGAAACGCCTGAGGGACCAAACATCGGGCTGATCAACAGTTTATCAACCTATGCTAAAATTAATGAATTTGGTTTTATCGAAACGCCGTATCGTCGTGTAGATAAAGAAACCGGTCGAGTAACCGAGACCATTGATTACCTGACAGCAGATGAAGAAGACTTGTATGTTGTTGCTCAGGCGAATGCACCGCTTAACGAAGACGGTTCATTTGTCAATGATCTGGTACTTGCCCGTACGAAAAACAATAACGAAGAGCTAGATGCTTCGCTGATGGACTACATGGATGTTTCACCTAAACAGGTTGTCTCTGTAGCGACAGCAAGTATTCCATTCCTTGAAAATGATGACTCCAACCGTGCCTTGATGGGTGCGAACATGCAGCGTCAGGCTGTGCCATTGATGCAGCCGGAAGCACCGCTTGTCGGAACAGGTATCGAGCACACTGCCGCACGTGACTCTGGAGCAGCTGTTATTGCTGAACATCCTGGTGTCGTTGAATACGTTGATGCAAATAAAGTTAAAGTGAGACGTGAAGACGGAACACTGGACTATTACAACATTGCTAAATTCAAACGATCAAATGCTGGAACGTCTTATAACCAGCGTGCATTAGTCAGACACGGTGAACAAGTGGACAAAGGAGACATCTTAGCCGATGGACCATCCATGGAAAATGGTGAAATGGCACTGGGACGCAACCCGTTGATTGCCTTCACTACATTTGACGGCTATAACTTTGAAGATGCGGTTATCATGTCTGAGCGTCTGGTTAAAGATGATGTCTACACTTCCATTCATATTGAAGAATATGAATCAGAAGCACGTGACACAAAACTGGGACCTGAAGAAATTACACGAGAACTGCCTAACGTTGGTGAAGATGCACTGAAAGACCTGGATGACCGTGGTATTGTCAGAATTGGTGCGGAAGTGCACGACGGCGACATCCTTGTCGGTAAAGTAACGCCTAAAGGGGTATCCGAACTGTCTGCGGAAGAAAAACTTCTGCACGCTATCTTTGGAGAAAAAGCCCGTGAAGTAAGAGACACCTCTCTTCGTGTGCCACACGGTGGCGGCGGAATTGTTCACGACGTGAAGATATTTACGCGTGAAGCCGGTGACGAACTGTCTCCAGGTGTCAATTACCTTGTTCGTGTATTCATTGTACAAAAACGTAAGATTAACGTAGGGGATAAAATGGCTGGACGTCACGGAAACAAAGGTGTTGTTTCCTTGATTCTTCCAGAAGAAGACATGCCGTTTATGCCTGATGGAACACCGGTCGACATTATGCTTAACCCACTAGGGGTACCGTCTCGTATGAATATTGGACAGGTTATTGAACTTCATATGGGGATGGCCGCACGTAAACTGGGCATTCACATCGCTTCACCGGTATTTGACGGAGCGAATGAAGAAGAAGTCTGGGAAACAATTAAAGAAGCGGGCATGGATGACGATGCAAAAACTGTTCTCTTTGATGGACGTACAGGTGAAGAGTTTGATAACAAAGTGTCAGTTGGAGTCATGTACTTCATCAAGCTGGCGCACATGGTCGACGATAAACTTCACGCACGTTCAACTGGACCGTACTCACTTGTTACTCAGCAGCCACTCGGTGGTAAAGCTCAGTTCGGTGGACAGCGATTCGGTGAGATGGAAGTTTGGGCACTTGAAGCTTACGGTGCAGCGTATACCCTTCAGGAAATTCTGACTTATAAATCAGATGACGTAGTCGGACGTGTGAAAACGTACGAAGCCATCGTTAAAGGTGAGAAAATTCCGAAACCAGGGGTACCTGAATCATTCCGCGTATTAGTCAAAGAATTGCAGTCGCTTGGACTGGATCTTAAAGTTCTGGATATCGATAAAAATCCAATTGACTTAGAGGACAGCGATGAAGATGACGAGTTCGGCAATGTCGACTCACTTGAAAAAATGAAAAAAGAGCAAGATGAAAAACGTGCTGTAGAGGCCAAAGAAAAAGAAGAGCTTGCGCGTGCTGAAAGTGAAGCGGAAGAAGCCGCTGAACAGCAGGAACAGGAATAATCAGATGGACAGGGGGAGGTCACTTACTGACCTTCTCTCCTGTCATCTATGAACAAACAGGAGCACTAGGGCAGCTCTGTAATCTACTAAAGGGAGGTAGCCCCTTTGATCGATGTAAATAAATTCGAAAGTATTCAGATAGGATTGGCTTCATCAGATAAAATTAGAAGCTGGTCATTTGGAGAAGTTAAAAAACCAGAAACAATTAATTACCGTACACTAAAACCAGAAAAAGACGGACTATTCTGTGAAAGAATATTTGGACCGTCTAAAGATTATGAATGTTCGTGTGGAAAGTACAAGCGTGTGCATTACAAAGGGATCGTCTGTGACCGTTGTGGCGTTGAAGTAACCAAGTCCAAAGTTCGTCGTGAGCGTATGGGACACTTGGAACTGGCAGCACCGGTTACACACATCTGGTACTTTAAAGGTATCCCGAGTCGTATGGGACTTGTTCTTGACATGTCACCCCGTGCACTTGAAGAAATTATCTACTTTGCATCATATGTAGTGACTGAACCAGGTGATACACCACTTGAGAAGAAACAGTTGATGACTGAAAGAGAATACCGAGAGCGCCGAGCGCAGTACGGGAATGCTTTCCAGGCAGAAATTGGTGCCGAAGCCATCAAGACGCTTTTAAACGATGTAAAACTTGAAGATGAAGTTAATGAACTGAAAGAACTGCTTCAGTCAGCAACAGGACAGAAACGTACGCGCGCCATTCGTCGTCTGGATATTCTGGAAGCATTCAGAAATTCAGGAAACGATCCGGCATGGATGGTTATGGACGTTGTGCCGATCATTCCTCCTGAGCTGCGCCCAATGGTACAGCTTGAAGGTGGACGTTTCGCAACAAGTGACTTGAACGACTTATACCGTCGTGTCATCAACCGTAACAACCGTCTGAAACGCCTGCTGGACTTGAATGCGCCGCACATCATTGTACAAAACGAGAAGCGTATGCTGCAGGAAGCTGTCGATGCATTAGTTGATAATGGTCGTCGAGGCCGTGCCGTTACCGGACCGGGTAACCGTCCGCTTAAATCACTATCACACATGCTGAAAGGGAAACAAGGACGTTTCCGTCAGAACTTGCTGGGTAAACGTGTCGACTATTCTGGTCGTTCGGTTATCGTTGTTGGACCAAGTCTGAAAATGTACCAGTGTGGACTACCGAAAGAAATGGCAATTGAACTGTTTAAACCATTTGTCATGAGAGAACTGGTTGCCAGAGAAATTGCCAACAACATTAAAAATGCGAAACGTAAAGTTGAACGCATGGACGACGAAGTCTGGGCAGTACTCCAAGACGTTATCCGCGAACACCCTGTACTGCTTAACCGGGCACCGACGCTTCACCGTTTAGGTATCCAGGCATTTGAACCGGTCTTAGTTGAAGGGAAAGCGATCCGTCTTCACCCGTTAGTCTGTGAAGCCTACAATGCCGACTTCGATGGAGACCAAATGGCTGTTCACGTTCCACTTAGTGATGAAGCGCAGGCTGAAGCCCGCATTTTGATGCTGGGTGCTCAGAACATCCTGAACCCTAAAGACGGTAAGCCCGTTGTTACACCTTCACAGGATATGGTATTAGGTAACTATTACCTGACAATGGAAGATAAAGGCAAAGTCGGAGAAGGTATGATTTTCTCCAGCCACGCTGAAGCACTACAGGCTTATCAGACTGGCTATGTACACCTGCACTCAAGAATTGCCGTGCATACATCGTCACTGCCTAACAAACCCTTTACTGAATGGCAGAAAGACAAGTATCTGCTCACAACTGTCGGTAAGCTGATTTTCAACGAAATCATGCCACCGGAGTTCCCATACTTGAACGAACCGACTCAGGCAAATCTTGAAAAACAGACACCTGATAAATATTTCGTGCCTTATGGAACAGATATTGTTAAGCACATTCAGGAAGCAGAACTCGTATCACCATTTAAAAAGAAAAACTTCAGTAATGTCATTGCCGAAGTCTTTAAACGATTCCAGGTAACTGAAACATCTAAAATGCTGGATAAAATGAAAAACCTAGGGTACAAGTACTCGACTAAGTCTGGTATTACAGTTGGTATCGCTGATATTTCCCACCTTGAAGAAAAAGGGGAAATCCTTGATCAGGCTCACAAGCAGGTTGACCGTATCAATGCGTCTCACCGCCGTGGTCTGATTACTGAAGAAGAGCGTTATACTGCCGTTATCGAAGTCTGGACGAAAACGAAAGATACCATCCAGAATCACTTGATGACGACCCTTGATAATCACAACAACATCTTCATGATGAGTGATTCCGGAGCGCGTGGTAACATCTCCAACTTTACCCAATTAGCGGGTATGCGTGGACTGATGGCAGCGCCGAGTGGACGTATCATGGAACTGCCGATTACATCCAACTTCCGAGAAGGTCTGTCCGTTTTAGAGATGTTCATCTCCACTCACGGAGCCCGTAAAGGAATGACGGATACGGCGCTGAAGACAGCCGACTCAGGATACTTGACCCGTCGTCTAGTTGATGTGGCACAGGATGTTATCATTCGTGAAGAAGACTGTGGAACAAAACGCGGTCTGGACGCGGAAACGATTCGTGACGGTTCTGAAGAAATTGAAGGACTGGAAGAACGTATCATCGGGCGTTATGCACGTAAAACAGTTAAGCACCCGGAAACTGGTGACATACTGGTACGTGAAAACGAACTGATTACTGAAGACATCGCAAAAGTAATTGTGAATTCAGGCATCGAGCAGGTAACCATTCGTTCCGCCTTTACATGTAACACCAATCACGGTGTATGTAAGAAATGTTACGGACGTAACCTGGCAACTGGTCGTGAAGTTGAAGTGGGCGAAGCAGTCGGAACAATCGCTGCTCAGTCTATCGGAGAGCCGGGAACACAGTTGACCATGCGTACATTCCACACAGGTGGGGTTGCCGGAGACGATATTACTCAAGGTCTTCCGCGTGTTCAGGAAATATTTGAAGCAAGAAATCCTAAAGGGGTTGCGACTATCTCTGAAGTTACCGGAGAGGTTATTTCCATTGAGGAAAACCCTAGCGAGCGAACAAAAGAAATCACCATTAAAGGTGCGACCGATACGCGTACGTATACACTGGCAATCAATGCCCGTCTGAAAGTCAAAGAAGGCAGCTTCGTTGAACGTGGAGACGGACTGAATGAAGGTTCAATTGAACCGAAACAATTGCTTGCTGTCAGTAACGTGCTTAAACTGCAGAACTACATGCTGCAGGAAGTACAGTATGCTTACCGTAGTCAAGGGGTGGAAATCGGAGACAAGCACATCGAAGTAATGGTTCGCCAGATGCTTCAGAAAGTGCGCGTTATGGATCCGGGTGACACCAGCATTCTTCCAGGAAGCCTCGTAGATATCTACGACTTCAAGGAAGCCAATAAATCAACCTTGCTGTCCGGTGGTTTACCGGCAACAGGTCGACCAATACTACTTGGTATTACTAAAGCGTCACTTGAAACAAACAGCTTCTTGTCCGCTGCATCCTTCCAGGAGACAACACGTGTCCTGACAGATGCTGCGATTCGCGGCAAGAACGACCAGCTGATTGGTTTGAAAGAGAATGTTATTATCGGTAAATCTATTCCAGCCGGAACAGGTATGAAAGTCTATAATGATATGGAACCAAAAGAAGTTGGCGTAGTCAGCGAGAATGTCTACAGCATCAGTGAAGATTCACCAGCTGCTGAACAGACTGAAGAGTAACAAAATAAAGAGGAGACAGGGCAGCCAAGAAGCTGCTCTGCCCGCCTTTATTTATAAGAAAAGTTTTTAGATAATGTTGACAACCCTGTGTGGTCGTGGTATTATGCTATAGGTGCTTTTGTGTACAGATTCCTGTTCTAGATTTGTCTAGCTCAATTAGAGTTTACAGTCGTTCTGACTGACGCATAAGAGCCGAATAACCCTGCATATCAATGGTTTTTGAAGGTAAAGCGATGTCGCTTCATTGCGATTATTCTTTTTTGCCAAAAAAAGAACCACCTGGATGTGTGGACCTAGAAGAATGATATTTTTCAAAGAATATATGGAAGGAGGAAACATCAATATGCCTACAATGAATCAACTAATCCGTAAGCCTCGTAAGTCTAAAGTGAGTAAATCTGAGTCACCTGTGTTGAACAAAGGGTACAACACTCAAAAACGTAAACAGACTACAGTATATTCTCCACAGAAACGTGGTGTTTGTACTCGTGTCGGAACAATGACTCCTAAAAAACCTAACTCAGCGTTACGTAAATATGCTCGTGTGCGTTTATCAAACATGATCGAAGTAACTGCTTATATTCCGGGTGAAGGACACAACTTGCAGGAACACAGTGTAGTACTTATCCGTGGTGGTCGAGTAAAAGACTTGCCGGGAGTACGTTACCACATCGTTCGTGGAGCGCTTGATACTGCTGGAGTTTCTGACCGTAAACAAGGTCGTTCTAAATACGGAACTAAAAAAGCAAAATAATTAAATTAAAAGTGGCGTGAGGCGTCAAGCTCAACCCGACATATACAGAAAAACCGCTAAAGATGAAGGTCGCATAAGCTTTGCTTATCGACATAACTAATCTGTAATCGGCTAAAGCCGAAACAGCTTCGTCAAGCAAGTCGAAGACTGCACAGCGAATTTTTAATGTAGATGGAGCGGGGAGCTGCCGAACGAAACTAGATAAAAATTAAAAGTGGCGTGAGGCGTCAAGCTCAGCGCACAAAATCTGAAACCATTATTCCCGAAAGGAGGAATTTGAATGCCTCGTAAAGGTCCTGTAACAAAACGTGATGTATTGCCAGATCCAATGTACAATTCTAAATTGGTTTCTCGTTTAATCAACCGCTTGATGGTTGATGGTAAACGTGGAAAAGCATCAACGATTTTGTATGATGCATTTGATACAATTAAAGAACAGACAGGAAATGATCCAATGGAAGTGTTTGAACAAGCACTGAAAAACATCATGCCTGTATTAGAAGTTAAAGCTCGTCGTGTAGGAGGTTCTAACTACCAAGTACCTGTAGAAGTACGTCCTGATCGTCGTACAACTCTAGCTCTACGTTGGTTAGTTAACTATGCACGTCTACGTGGTGAAAACACCATGGAAGACAGACTAGCTAAAGAAATCATGGACGCAGCTAACAACACTGGTGCTGCTGTTCGTAAACGTGAAGAAATCCACCGCATGGCTGAAGCAAACAAAGCGTTTGCTCACTACCGTTGGTAAGATTTGGAGTATTTGGTTCAGCCGCATAGAACAACTCTGTGCGAAGAACCTGCTTCAACTTCCCGTTTAGTTATTCGTAATCATGGAAACATGATGTAATTTATTAAAGAGAGGTGTAACGATTAGTGGCTAAAAGAAAATTTCCGCTAGAGAAGACACGTAATATCGGAATCATGGCGCACATCGATGCTGGTAAAACAACCACGACTGAGCGTATCCTTTATTACACTGGCCGAATCCACAAAATTGGTGAAACGCACGAAGGTGCTTCACAAATGGACTGGATGGAGCAGGAGCAAGAGCGTGGAATTACCATTACTTCCGCTGCGACAACTGCTCAGTGGAACAACCACCGTGTTAACATCATCGACACTCCTGGACACGTGGACTTTACCGTTGAGGTAGAACGTTCATTACGTGTACTTGATGGAGCTGTTGCTGTTTTGGATGCACAGTCAGGTGTTGAACCACAGACAGAAACTGTATGGCGCCAAGCAACTACTTACGGCGTACCTCGTGTAGTATTCGTCAACAAAATGGATAAATTAGGTGCTGACTTCCTGCATGCAAACGAAACACTGCATGACCGTCTGCAAGCTAATGCTCACCCAATTCAATTACCAATTGGTGCTGAAGATGACTTCGTCGGTATTATCGACTTGGTTAAAATGAAAGCATTCATGTACGGTAATGACTTAGGTACTGATATTACTGAAGAAGAGATTCCAGAAGATTACATGGAACTTGCTCAAGAATGGCGTACTAAGCTAGTTGAAGCTGTTGCAGACATGGATGAAGAACTCATGATGCAATACCTTGAAGGAGAAGAAATCTCTGAAGAGCAGCTTAAAGCTGGTATCCGTCAAGCAACTCTAAGTGTTGACTTCTACCCAGTACTTGTTGGTTCTGCCTTCAAGAACAAAGGTGTTCAGTTACTTCTTGATGCGGTTGTCGATTACCTGCCATCTCCTCTAGATGTTCGTGCCATTGTTGGTCACAAACAAAGAGATGAAGAAGCAACTATTAAAGTTGAAGCCGGAGATGATCAGTCATTCTCAGCTTTAGCATTTAAAGTAGCAACAGACCCGTTCGTTGGACGTCTGACTTTCTTCCGTGTGTACTCAGGTACATTGGAATCAGGTTCTTACATCCTTAACGCAACAAAAGATACGCGTGAGCGTGTCGGTCGTATCCTACAGATGCACGCGAACTCTCGTGAAGAGATTTCTGAAGTGTTCTCTGGAGATATTGCTGCTGCCGTTGGTCTTAAAGATACAACAACAGGAGATACTCTATGTGACTTGGATCACCCAGTTATCCTTGAATCAATGGAATTCCCTGAGCCTGTTATCCAGGTAGCTATTGAGCCTAAATCAAAAGCTGACCAGGACAAAATGGGTATTGCTTTACAGAAACTTGCTGAAGAGGATCCAACTTTCCGTGCTGAAACAGATCACGAAACTGGCGAAACTATTATCGCTGGTATGGGTGAGCTGCACTTGGATATCATCGTTGACCGTATGAAACGTGAATTCAAGGTTGAAGCGAACGTTGGGGCACCTCAAGTATCTTACCGTGAAACATTCACCAAACAGGTTCAATCTGAAGGTAAATTTGTTCGTCAGTCTGGTGGTAAAGGTCAATTCGGTCACGTATGGATTGAATTTACTCCAAACGAAGAAGGAGCAGGTTTTGAATTCGAAGATGCAATCGTTGGTGGGGTTGTTCCACGTGAATACATCCCAGCAGTTAAATCTGGTCTTGAAGCGTCACTGGACAACGGTGTTCTTGCCGGCTATCCATTAGTAGACGTTAAGGCTAAATTGTATGACGGATCTTACCATGATGTCGACTCAAACGAGACTGCATTTAAAGTTGCTGCTTCATTAGCTCTTAAAAATGCTGCTCAAAAAGCAGGCGCAGTTATTCTTGAGCCAATGATGGCTGTTGAAATCACTGTACCTGAAGATTACATGGGTGATATCATGGGTCACATTTCTGCTCGTCGCGGAAATATCGAAGGTTCTGAACAGCGCGGAAACGCAACAGTTGTTAGAGGAAGCATTCCACTAGCAGAAATGTTCGGTTACGCAACTGCATTACGTTCTGCAACTCAAGGTCGCGGAACATTTACAATGCAATTCGATCACTATGAGCAAGTGCCTAAGAGCATTGCTGAAGAGATCATCAAGAAAAACGGCGGACAGTAATCACTAACCGTCTCATTGGCAGGCCGGCACTCTTTTTGACATCACCTGGTGAAAGAAGAAAGAGCGCTGTGATTTGCCAAATGAATTGATTTTATACCGTTCTATCGGTATAATTAATTAGTGGAAATAGGAATAGAAAAATCTTTTTCTATTTAAAAAAGAAGATAACCCTAAGGAGGAAATGTTTAAAATGGCTAAAGAAAAATTTGACCGTTCCAAGCAGCATATGAACATTGGAACAATCGGACACGTTGACCACGGTAAAACAACTTTAACAGCTGCAATCACTACAGTACTATCTAAGAAAGGTTATGCACAAGCACAAGCATACGATTCAATTGATGGTGCTGCAGAAGAGAAAGAACGTGGAATCACAATTTCTACTTCACACGTTGAGTACGAAACTGATACACGTCACTATGCACACGTTGACTGCCCAGGTCACGCGGACTACGTTAAAAACATGATCACTGGTGCTGCTCAAATGGACGGAGCTATCTTGGTAGTTTCTGCTGCTGACGGACCAATGCCTCAAACTCGTGAGCACATCCTGCTTTCACGTCAGGTTGGCGTTCCTTATATCGTAGTATTCTTGAACAAAGTTGACATGGTCGACGACGAAGAATTACTAGAATTAGTTGAAATGGAAGTTCGTGACCTATTAAGCGAATACGACTTCCCAGGCGACGACATTCCTGTAGTTGCTGGTTCTGCTCTTAAAGCTCTTGAAGGCGATGCAGAATACGAAGAAAAAATCCTTGAATTAATGCAAGCTGTAGATGACTACATCCCAGCTCCAGAACGTGACTCTGCTAAACCATTCATGATGCCAGTTGAGGACGTATTCTCAATCACTGGTCGTGGTACGGTTGCAACTGGTCGTGTTGAAACTGGTGAAGTACGTGTTGGTGATGAAGTTGAAGTTATCGGAATTAAAGACACTGCTAAAACAACTGTTACTGGTGTTGAAATGTTCCGTAAATTACTAGACTACGCTGAAGCTGGAGACAACATTGGTGCTCTTTTACGTGGTATGTCACGTGACGACATCGAACGTGGACAAGTTTTAGCTAAACCTGGTTCAATTACTCCACACACAAAATTTGACGCAGAAGTTTATGTTCTTTCAAAAGAAGAGGGTGGACGTCACACTCCATTCTTCACAAACTACCGTCCGCAATTCTTTTTCCGTACAACTGACGTAACTGGTGTTGTTGAGTTACCAGAAGGTACTGAAATGGTTATGCCTGGCGATAACACAAACATGAGCGTTACTCTAATTTCTCCAATCGCTGTTGAAGACGGAACTAAATTCACTATCCGTGAAGGTGGCCGTACTGTAGGAGCTGGAGTTGTTACTAAGATTGTTGAGTAATCTCAATCTTAACTAATGATTTTAATCTTAAAGAGCGTTTAGAAGTTTTTCTTCTAAACGCTCTTTTTATATACAATTATAGTTTTTCCTGTATCTTTCCGCTTAATGGATGAGGAGTACGGGGGTTCTTTTTCAAATCCGGCAGAGTGAGCAGCAGATCGAGACTATTCAAAAGAATACGCTGCTGTTCGGAAGTCGGCTTCTGGTTTTTGCTTCGAGGCCCGTAGAAGGCTTCATCGGCTAAGCTGATAAAGCGGTCAATTGTCCTGGAATCATCTGTATTGTCAGTGATAAATGGTTTCCACTGATACAGGTAATTTTCAATAGTCTGACCGGCTCGTCGTTTCAGCCTGAAGTTAAACAGTCTAAGAACCAGATTGGAAGCCGCATGTAATGTCAGCAGGTTTTTTTGAAGCGCCAATTTTGAAAGGAAAGTTGCAGCTCTCCAGCGGAATATGGCAATAAAGAGACTGAGTGTGAGGGCAGCGACGAGAAACAGGTTAACCAGAAGGGAACGTGATCTGGGAGTCTCGCCATTACCGTATGGCTGTCCGTCACTTTCCGATAGCTGGTCATCTACAGAACTTCCTTCACCGGCTTCAGGTGTTTCAGAAACGTCTTCTTCAGCATCCAGCTCCAAATCTTCTGTTTCGAGATCGATGAAATCGTCTTCTGCAAAGGAATACGTTTCCCCAACCACAGTAGCTACCGGTTCAGGATTGGTCATCGGGTTAGCAAAGGATGGGCTTGGTTCAAAGGGAACCCAACCGTAACTTGGAAAGAACACTTCTACCCAGGAGTGGGCATTGGCGTTGCTTATTTCAAAAAAAGTTTCCCCATTGTCATCTGTATACTGACTACCGGGTGTAAACCCTTTTGTCCAACGGGTAGGGATACCGACTTCTCTCAGCAGGATAGCCATTGCTGACGAAAAATTATTGCAGTAACCGATTTTTGATTCGAATAGAAAGTGGTCCACATAATCTCCGCCGTCTGGTGTATTTTCAACTTCAAGGAGACTATAGCGGTATCCGCCGTCTTCCTTTAAATACTGCTCGATGGCTCTGACCATTTCATATTCGCTGGATAGGCCATCAGTCAGCTCATGAGCGAGTTCTCTGACACGCTGAGGTAAAGACTCAGGAATCTGCAGTTCGTTTTCAAACCAGATATCTACTCCGCTTACACTATCATCGTGGGCATCATCCGCTTCTTCCATCATTTCTCTGTAAGCATTGTTGTAGTAATCTCTCCAGCCATCATCTGCACGAAGTAAGTCATCGTCAAAGCGAGAAGGGAAATTGCGGTCGTAAGACACTGAGTATTCAAGCAGTTCGCCCTCTTCCAGTTCTGCAAAAAACAAAGCGCTGTCCTCGTATCGCTCAATGGAATAGGTGGAGTCGCTTTGGCTGTCCAAGTCATACAAGCCGTATGGATAGACAAGATAACCCAAATCGTCAAGCCAGTCGATTCCAATTATAGAGAGATCCTCTGAGGAGCGGAGTAGGTTACGGTCTTCAGCAGACATAGTATAGTCGTAAAGGACATTATAAGGCATGGCTATTGTTTGCGTAGTCTCTTCCTCTTCGTCACTTGCCCACCCAAGTCCGTTATACTCGGTCCGGTGCAGGACTTTCCAGTAATGAGGAGTGCTGGTGTAAGCTGTGAACAGGCTGGTGTAGTCCTGTCTAAGCGGTCCGCCTAATTCTGAGTCATCAAAGCCCATGCCGGTGCGTCTGTAGCCAATGCCACTCGTATAGTCATTGATCCAGTCGAAAAAGCCTTGTTCATCCAGGTTTCTCTGGTAGGCTTGTGTATGCCCTTCTACCCATTCCTGGGTGGGACGCCCGCGTTCTATTCCCCATGAAGACAGTGAGGTCAATGTAAATGTAATTAAAGCGGTCAAACTGATAGTTCTGACAAAGTGGAAGGGCGTTGTTCGAGTGGTCATGTGCATCAGGGAAATGAAGAGAAAGCCGAAGCCTATGAGTCGAATCATCTCAGGCAGAATCGTGTTGGAACTGAACGTATGCACCAGCAGCAGATAGACAAAAGCTATCAAGAAAGATGGAAAGGCCAGGTGTTTATGCACGCTCAAATAAGTGAGCAGGGTAATGAGAATGAAAAAGAGGGTCATGAGCAGAAACTGGGGCGTTTGAGAGAGTTCCCCGGCAATAAGCAGCGTTAACTGCTCTCTTAAAAGTGCTGCGGAGTCCCTTAACCAGCCAACTGGCCAGAGCGAATCGCTGTGATCTCTGAAAAGATAATACAAATAGGAAAGAGTCAGCATGCCTTGGCCGGCGAAAAATACCCACCCTTTATGGAAGGCGACTGCCAGAACTTGTGTAATAAGAAAGAAAAGCACGAGGCTTTCTATGCCGGAGACCCGATTCAGCTGAAAGCCGTAATGCAAAACCGGTAAGAAGACTGCAGCATGCAGAATACCGATAAGGCTGTCTTTGAAGAGTGCTAAGCCTGTTCGTTGGTTCGTCATCTGTCACCCTCCTTTCAGAAAGTGAAGTGTGTGTTCGTCTAGTATGGTAACTGCCGGGTCTTCTGTCAAACCACTTGGTGCAGTGGCATCACTGGCCATGATAATCAGGTGGTTTTTCCCATTGGCCAGCAGGCGTCTCAGTATATGGGAGGTGTCCTCGCCAATGGAAGCCGGTTGGATAGTCAGAAAGTGCTTGGGTGTGTATTTGATGTCTGCCTGAAGATTAAACTCACCTATCAGGTGCAGATTGACTTTGAACGTCTGATTCAGTTCTTTGTAAAGGCTGTAGGTGACACTCAGGAGAAACTCAAAATCCGTCGGTCCACCTCCATAAAAGACCAAGTCGAATGGCGACTCTTCAAGAGTGTCGTAGTCCTTGACCAGCCACTGGCCACGTCTCAGACTGCTTTTCCAGTCAATAGAACTGATATTGTCCCTGTCCTGATAAGATCGGATTTCTTTGACGTAAAACTCATGAAGAGAGGAATACAGCACCGGCATCAGGGTCTGGGAAAGCTTTCTCATCAGCTCAGCCCGTTTTGACTTCTGGATGACTGTCGGATAGATAGAAACAGCAATCGGGATAGCATAGCTGAGCCGCCTTGGAAATATTCCAAACAGGCCAGTCGAATGCAGCGTCAGTGTCAGCTCATCGTGATACCCTCGGGAGAGCTCTATCGGCTCAAAGGTGACGTTTACTTTACGGGCCAGGAAAGTAGACCGGTGAAGCGTATGCTGCTGGCTGTCTTTAAACAAGGTCAAATCAACTGAAGACAGCAGGAGGGGAAAGCCTCTTCTGCTTTGGACAGCTAATGAAACCACAATCTGATTGCTGTTGATTTTATCCCAGTCAATGGAGCTGATGACGGGTGTATGCCGGGATGATAGGAAAGCCAGCAAGAGAAGAAGACTGAAAGCATAAAGCAGAAACCAGGCGACGGTAGTCGAAAAAGTCAGCGTATATAAAATAACAAGTGCGTATAAAAAAAAGTACCAGATAATTTGCAGAACGGAACGATTCAATCCCATGCGCGTTTTCCCCTAGTCGTTGGCACAACTAAATTGGCGGCCAGATCGTCAATAAACGTATCGATCTCAGTTTTCGTCATGTCATTTTCAAAAAGCAGACGGTGGCGATAGACAGGTTTCAGGACAGTCAGAATATCCTGAGGGGTAACAAAATCTCTGCCTTCCACCAGTGCATTCGCGCGAGCAGCCGACAGGAAATACTGGTTTCCCCGTGGACTGACGCCTAGACGGATAGCTGAGTGCTCTCGGGTTAGCGTAGCCAGGGAGATGATGTAGTGGAGCAGGCGCTCTTCTACATAAACATGCTGGACAGCTTCTTTAAGCGATAAAAAATCATCCAGAGACATGACAGGGTCAAGCTGCTCAACTGCTTTCTGCTGATCTGGAGCGGCAAGCATGGTCACTTCCTGGTCGGTGGTTGGATACCCAAGCGATAGCTGAAAGAGAAAGCGATCAAGCTGTGCTTCGGGTAAGGGATAGGTTCCTTCATACTCGATAGGGTTTTGTGTAGCTAATACAAAAAAAGGTTCAGGGAGTCGGTAGGTCATTCCGTCAACGGTCACCTGTTTTTCAGACATGGCTTCAAGCATCGCAGACTGAGTACGCGGGGAGGTCCGGTTAATCTCATCTGCCAGCAGGAGCTGATTAAATATAGGCCCTCTACGAAAATCGACGAGTGCGCGGTCCGCATGGGGGACGGTATAGCCTATGATATCTGACGGGATAAGGTCGGGCGTAAATTGAATACGTGAAAAATCAGCCGCCAGACACTTGGCGATGGTCCGAATCAAGAGAGTTTTCCCAACGCCCGGGATGTCTTCAAACAACACGTGACCGCCTGCCAGCATGGCAACAATAGTCAGCCGTGTCACTTCTTTTTTTCCGATAATAATCTGATCAGCTGCGTCGATAAGCTGATGCAGCTTGTCTATAGACTGAACGGTCTGCTTTGAGAAAGTCATAGGGGGAACTCCTTTAAATAGAATAATTGATTGTTTCGGGTTAATATACTGTTTTTATTATTGTATAGAGAATGCCCCGGCAATACAAACGTTTTCAACGGCCTGATGCGGACATGTCGCTTATTTTATGCTTTCCTGCTGATGCGGAAATAAAATAATAGAAACAGGGCATTTTAAATTACGATTAAACGAGTTTCTTCTATATATATACGGTTGTATTTAAAAATATAGGAGTGGTCTGCTCAATTTTTAGGGCTCTTTACTAGAAGAAATCCATTTGTGTCAGAATAGTGAAGAAAGCCCGTCTTTTCTCTATTTTTCGAGGGGTTAAGGTGTTAATGTCCAGTCGAATACACTATAATTGTAAAAGTTGGTCATCAAGTCCTGCAGAGAACACGAAATGTCTGAAAAAACTCAATTAATTCAAGAAAAACACTTGATATTGAGCTGTGTTGTCTGTATACTTGTATAGGTGTCTGTGAGAGAAGCTGTTTCAGCGAATCTATCAAACCTGTGTAACGATAGTTATGTTGGGGGGGCATCAATCATAGAACCACGGCTAGGAAGCGAGAGGTTACGACACACCCGGATGCATTGCCATGGAGGGATGTTGAAAATTTTCGTGGAGCTAGGTTTATTTCTTAAATAAGCGAAGGAGGGAAAAATCATGGCAAATCAAAAAATTCGTATTCGACTAAAAGCTTACGAGCATCGAGTACTAGATCAATCAGCTGATAAAATTGTGGAAACGGCAAAAAGAACTGGGGCAAACGTATCTGGTCCAATCCCATTGCCAACTGAACGTAAACTTTACACAGTTATCCGTTCACCGCACAAATACAAAGATTCACGTGAGCAATTTGAAATGCGCACACACAAACGTCTTGTAGATATTCTAAATCCTACACCAAAGACTGTTGATGCGTTGACTAAACTTGACTTACCATCAGGCGTAGATATCGAAATTAAACTATAAAACAGAACATAACAAAATTATTATAACGGAGGTGTAATCATGACCAAAGGAATCTTAGGAAAAAAAGTCGGAATGACTCAAATCTTCAGCGAAACAGGTGAATTAGTTCCTGTAACAGTTGTTGAAGTGAAACCTAACGTTGTTTTACAAGTTAAAACAATGGAAACGGACGGTTATAACGCTGTTCAATTAGGTATCGAAGATAAACGTGAAGTTTTATCTAACAAACCGGCACAAGGTCATGTTAAAAAAGCTAACACGGCTCCTAAGCGCTTCATTAAAGAATTCAGAGATGCAGAGCTTGGGGACGTAGAAGTTGGAAACGAAGTATTAGTAGACACATTTGCAGAAGGCGATATCGTCGATGTAACAGGAACGTCTAAAGGTAAAGGATTCCAGGGTGTTATTAAACGACACAACCAGAGCCGCGGACCTGAAACACATGGTTCACGTTACCACCGTCGTCCTGGTTCAATGGGTATGGCTACTCATCCAGGTCGTGTATTCAAAGGTAAAAAATTAGCTGGACGTATGGGTGGCGAGCAAGTCACTGTACAGAATCTTGAAATCGTTCGTGTTGATACTGACCGTAACGTTTTACTGATCAAAGGTAACGTACCTGGATCTAAGAAATCACTCGTTCAAATTAAAACTGCAGAAAAAGCAGACAAGTAATAGATTAGGAAGGGAGGACTAGCAGAATGCCAACTGTAACGTTATTTAAACAAGACGGAACGCAAAATGGCGATGTAACATTAAATGATGCAATCTTTGGTATCGAACCAAACGAAAGTGTTGTTTTTGATGCAATCACTATGCAACGCGCTTCTTTAAGACAAGGAACACACGCAGTAAAAAACCGTAGCGCAGTACGCGGCGGAGGACGCAAACCATGGCGTCAAAAAGGAACAGGACGTGCTCGTCAAGGGTCAATCCGTTCACCACAATGGCGTGGAGGAGGAACAGTCTTTGGACCAACACCTCGTTCTTACGCATACAAACTACCTAAGAAGGTTCGTCGCTTAGCGATTAAATCTGTTTTATCTACTAAAGTAGCAGATGAAGAGATTATCGTAGTAGACGGCTTGAACTTCGACTCACCAAAAACTAAAGAGTTCAGAGCGGTACTAAATAACTTAGATGTTAATAGAAAAGCTTTGGTTGTCTTAGAAGATGACAATGAATTTGCAAAACTATCTGCACGTAACATTCCTGGAGTTAAAGTTGTAGCTCCTAACAATGTATCTGTGCTGGATGTTGTTGCGCATGACAAACTCATCTTGACGAAGGCTGCTCTGGAAAAAGTAGAGGAGGCTCTTCAATAATGGATGCACGTGACGTAATCAAACGCCCGATCATCACAGAAGCTTCTATGTATGCTATGGACGACAAAAAGTATACCTTTGAAGTGGATGTTCGTGCTAAAAAACCACTAATCAAAAAGTCTGTTGAACAGATTTTCGACGTAAAAGTTGATAAAGTTAACGTAATCAACACAGCGCCTAAACCTAAGCGTATGGGACGTTATGAAGGACACACTAAAAAACGTCGTAAAGCGATTGTTACTTTAACAGCAGATTCAAATGATATTAAATTATTCGGAGACGAAGAATAATCAAATAAACTGAAACTAGTATTATAAGGAGGGAATCACGTGGCGATTAGAAAGTATAAAGCAACCACAAACGGACGTCGTAACATGTCAGGGTCTGATTTTGCTGAAATCACATCAACAACACCAGAAAAAAGTTTGTTGAGACCAAACCCTAAACGTGCTGGACGTAACAATGCTGGTAAAATCACTGTCCGTCATCAAGGCGGCGGCCACAAACACAAATATCGTGTGATTGATTTCAAACGTCAAAAAGATGGCGTTCGCGGTATCGTTAAAACTGTAGAATATGATCCAAACCGTTCTGCTAACATTTCATTGATTCAATATGAAGACGGAACAAAAACGTATATTCTTGCACCTAAAGGACTTAAAGTAGGAACTGACATCTACTCAGGTCCAGAATCGGATATCCAAGTAGGTAATGCATTACCATTAGCAAACATTCCTGTTGGTACGTTCGTTCACAACATTGAACTGAAACCTGGTAAAGGCGGACAACTGGTTCGTTCTGCTGGAGCTTCTGCTCAAGTATTAGGTAAAGAAGGCAAATACGCATTGGTTCGTTTAAGCTCAGGCGAAAGCCGTCTTATCCTGCAAAGCTGCCGTGCAACGGTTGGTACTGTAGGAAATGAACAGCACGAACTAATTAACATTGGTAAAGCTGGACGTAGCCGCTGGTTAGGCAAGCGCCCAACTGTTCGTGGTTCTGTAATGAACCCTAACGATCACCCACACGGTGGTGGTGAAGGTAAAGCGCCAATCGGACGCCCAAGCCCAATGTCACCATGGGGTAAACCAACTCTTGGTAAGAAAACCCGTAAAGGTAAGAACCGTTCAGATAAACTTATTGTACGTCGTCGTAAAAAGAAATAATTAACTGACGCACACACTGAAAGCTAAAGATATTAAGGGGACAGACCCCAAAAGGAGGGCAATACATGAGCCGTAGTTTGAAAAAGGGACCTTTCGTCGACGATCACCTGATGAAAAAAGTTCGTGAAATGGATGATGACAACAAGCGTGTAATTAAAACATGGTCACGTCGTTCAACTATTTTCCCTAACTTTGTAGGTCACACCATTGCCGTATATGATGGAAGAAAACACGTGCCAGTCTATGTTCAAGAAGACATGGTTGGACACAAACTAGGTGAGTTTGCACCAACAAGAACGTACCGCGGACACGGAAAAGACGACCGCACAACTAGACGTTAATAGCGAAGGGAGGATACATTCATGGCAGAAACAGTAACAGCAGCTAAAGCAACTGCTCGCATGGTTCGAATCGCACCACGTAAAACACGTATGGTCGTTGATACCATTAGAGGGAAAAGTGCTGCAGAAGCTATTTCTATCCTTCGCTTCACTAACAGAGGAGCAGCGGAAGCGGTAGAAAAAGTTTTAATGTCAGCAATTGCAAATGCTGAACACAATTACGATATGGATATTGAAGAATTAGTCGTAAGCGAAGCCTATGTAAATGAAGGAGCAACCTTGAAAAGGTTCCGCCCTCGTGCAAAAGGTGCAGCTTCACGTATAAACAAACGAACAAGCCACATTACAGTAGTGGTATCAGAGAAGAAGGAGGGGTAATCAATGGGACAGAAAATAAATCCTCATGGACTGCGTGTTGGCGTAATCCACGATTGGGACGCTAAATGGTACGCAGAAAAAGACTTTGCAGAAAAACTACATGAAGATATTGCTGTTCGTGAGTACATTGCTAAAAAACTAAGTGATGCCTCCGTTTCTCGAGTAGAAATTGAACGTGCAGCAAACAGAGTAAACGTATCTATTCACACTGCTAAGCCAGGTATGGTTATTGGTAAAGGTGGTTCTGAAGTAGATGCACTAAGAAATGGTTTAAACAACCTGACTAACAAGAGAGTACACGTAAACATCGTGGAAATTAAGAAACCTGATCTGGATGCTACTTTAGTAGCTAAAAGTATCGCTGATCAATTAGAAAACCGTATTTCTTTCCGTCGTGCACAGAAACAGGCAATCCAGCGCGCTATGCGTATGGGAGCTAAAGGTATCCGCACAATGGTAGCCGGTCGACTAAACGGAGCAGACATTGCTCGTAGCGAAAGCTTTTCAGAAGGGACAGTTCCTTTGCATACTCTTCGTGCAGACATCGATTACGCTAACGAAGAAGCCGACACTACTTACGGTAAACTCGGAATTAAAGTATGGATCTACAAAGGAGAAGTTCTTCCTGAGAAAATTGAAGACAAGAAAGGAGGGAAATAATCATGTTAGTACCAAAACGTGTAAAGCACCGTCGTGAATTCCGTGGAAAAATGCGCGGAGAAGCTAAAGGTGGTAAAGAATTAGCTTATGGTCAATATGGTTTGCAAGCTGTTGATTCAGTATGGATCACAAGCAGACAAATCGAATCAGCTCGTATAGCGATGACTCGTTATATGAAGCGTGGTGGGAAAGTATGGATTAAAATTTTCCCTCATAAACCAGTGACAGCTAAAGCAATTGGTGTTCGTATGGGTAAAGGTAAAGGCGCACCTGAAAGCTGGGTAGCACCCGTTAAACGTGGTAAAATCATGTTTGAAATCGGTGGCGTATCTGACGAAGTCGCTCGCGAAGCATTGCGTTTAGCTTCACACAAACTACCCGTTAGAACTCGGATAGTAACTCGTGAAGAAAGTGGTGACTCAAATGAAGGCTAGTGAATTAAAAGGCTTATCCACTACTGAATTGATAGAAAAAGAAGCAGAATTTAAAGAAGAGCTATTTAACTTACGCTTTCAATTAGCTACTGGACAATTGGAAAACACCGCTCGTATTGGAGAGGTTCGTAAGAACATCGCACGCGTTAAAACTGTTTTGCGTCAAGCACAAACAGCGTAGTTTAGCGAGAGTGCAATAGCTTAATCAAAGGAGGCTAAAAAATGGCTGAACGTAACGACCGTAAGGTTTATCAGGGTAAAGTTGTTTCTGACAAAATGGATAAAACCATCGTTGTAGAAATCGCAACGCAAAAACAGCACCGTAAATACAAGAAACTTTTAAAGTATTCAACTAAATTCAAAGCACATGATGAAAATAACACAGCTAAAACAGGCGACGTTGTTAGAATCATGGAAACTCGTCCATTGTCTAAGGATAAACGATTCCGTTTATTAGAAGTGGTAGAAGAGGCAATCGTTCTTTAATAGAACAAGAAATTACCGCTTGGCGGTATGAAAGACAGCGAGAAGCAAAAGCTTCATCGTGAGTTTGAAAGGAGGATCCTAACGTGATTCAAACAGAAAGTCGTATGAAAGTCGCTGACAACTCTGGTGCACGTGAAGTGCTTGTCATTAAAGTATTAGGTGGCGCAGGCCGTCGTTATGCTAACATCGGTGACGAAGTTGTCGTAACAGTTAAAAACGCTACACCAGGAGGCGTTGTTAAAAAAGGTGACGTTGCTCGCGCAGTAATCGTTCGCTCAAAATCTGGTGCGAGACGCCCAGACGGATCTTATATTAAATTTGACGAAAACGCATGTGTAATTATTCGTGAAGACAAAGCACCACGTGGAACACGTATCTTCGGACCAGTTGCTCGTGAATTACGTGAAAATGACTTTATGAGAATTGTTTCGTTAGCTCCGGAAGTTTTATAATTCCGATATACGTCATAAGGAGGTGCGCTAGAGAATGTTTGTTAAAACAGGAGATAAAGTAAGAATTATTGCCGGTAAAGATAAAGGCCAAGAAGGAACTGTCTTGAAAGCAATGCCTAAACAAAACAAAGTAATCGTTGAAGGACTCAACATCATGAAGAAACATACCCGTCCTACTGGTATGGGACAAGAAGGCGGAATTGTTGAAACAGAAGCACCAATTCAAGTTTCTAATGTCCAGTTGATTGATCCTAAAACAAATGAACCTACTCGTGTAGGATACAAGATTGAAGATGGCAAGAAAGTTCGCTACGCTAAAAAATCTGGCGAAGCACTTTAATACAAAGTAGGAAAGGAGGGCATTCATAAATGACACGCCTTAAAGAAAAGTATAATAATGATGTACGTCCAACATTAGTTGAAAAATTTGAGTACACTTCACCAATGCAGGCACCAAAAGTTGACAAGATTGTTATCAACATGGGTGTTGGAGAAGCTGTTTCAAACACTAAAAACTTAGATAAAGCTGTAGAAGAATTAACATTGATTTCTGGACAAAAACCAGTTGTAACTCGTGCGAAGCGTTCAATCGCCGGCTTCCGTTTACGTGAAGGTATGCCAATCGGTACTAAAGTTACTTTACGTGGAGACCGCATGTATGATTTCTTAGATAAATTAGTTACTGTTTCATTACCTCGTGTACGTGATTTCCGTGGAGTGAGCAAAAACGCATTTGACGGACGTGGAAACTACACGTTAGGAGTTAAAGAGCAGCTAATTTTCCCTGAAGTTGACTATGATGATGTTGACAAAGTACGCGGGATGGATATCGTTATTGTCACAACTGCTGACACAGACGAAGAAGCTCGTGAATTACTCGGACAATTGGGAATGCCGTTCCAGAAATAACCTAAACTACCTATTAGGAGGGTAATATTAGAAATGGCTAAAAAAGCAATGATAGAAAAAAACAAAAAACCAGCCAAGTTTTCGACTCGTGAGTATACCCGCTGTGAACGTTGTGGACGCCCACACTCCGTATACAAAAAATTTAAATTATGCCGTATCTGCTTGCGTGAGCTAGCATATAAAGGTCAAATTCCTGGAATGAGAAAAGCAAGCTGGTAATCTTCCGGAATATATGCTGGGCAATATGACTTCTCGTTTAACTTCTTTTAAAGAAAACAAATGGAAGACAGCCGAGCAAAACTGAATGAGAAAACTTGCCGTAAAGGAGGCTACAACGAATGGTCATGACAGATCCAATCGCAGACTTTTTAACTCGTATCCGTAACGCAAACAACGCGCGTCATACGAAAGTGGAAATTCCTGCTTCTAACTTAAAAAAAGATATGGCCGATATCCTGAAATCAGAAGGTTTCGTTAAGGATGTTGAATTCGTGGAAGATGACAAACAAGGCATCGTCCGCATTTTCTTGAAATATGGTCAGAACAACGAACGTGTAATCACTGGAGTGAGACGTATCTCTAAACCAGGTTTACGTGTTTACGCTAACGCTGAAGAAATGCCAAAAGTGTTGAACGGTCTAGGAATTGCCCTAGTATCCACTTCACAAGGTGTTGTAACAGATAAAGTAGCGCGTGCTAAAAATATTGGAGGAGAAGTCCTCGCATACGTTTGGTAATCAGTAACAAAGATGAAGGAGGTGCCGGACTTTGAGCCGTATCGGAAATAAACTAATCACTATCCCAGAAGGTGTAGATGTAAATCTAGACGGAAACGTGATTACTGTTAAAGGTAAAAACGGAGAATTAACACGTGAATTAAGCCCAGTTATCGATGTAAACATTGATGGCAACGAAATGACTTTCTCACGTCCAAATGACTCTAAAGCTAGCCGTACTATCCACGGAACAACTCGTGCTGTTGTAAACAACATGGTTGAAGGTGTTTCAGTCGGATTTGAAAAAGTACTGGAATTAAATGGTGTTGGTTACCGTGCACAATTGCAGGGAAACAAGTTAGTATTAAACGTTGGTCTTTCTCACCAGGTTGAATTTGATCAGGTTGAAGGCTTAACTGTTGAAGTACCAAAAAACACTGTTATTTCTATTAAAGGTGCAAACAAAGAAAAAGTTGGCGCATTAGCAGCTAACATCCGTGCCGTACGCCCACCTGAGCCTTACAAAGGTAAAGGAATTCGCTACAGAGGCGAAAACGTACGCCGTAAAGAAGGTAAAACAGGTAAATAATCGTATAGAGTGGAACAGAAAAGCTATTAGCTTCACGTTCTGCTTGCGGCTTTACCAGTTAACCGGATAATCTCTGATAAAGAGAATCTTGAATAAAGAGGTGACAATTGTGATTTCAAAACCAGATAAAAATAAATTACGCAAAAAAAGACAAAAACGTATTCGCAGAAATCTTTCTGGTACTGCTGAGCGCCCACGTTTGAACGTATTCCGTTCGAATAAAAACATCTATGCTCAAGTAATTGATGACTTAGAGGGTGTAACGCTCGCAAGTGCATCTTCCTTAGATACTGACGTTTCAGGTGATTCGAAAGTTGAAGAAGCTGCTGCAGTAGGCGCTTTAGTTGCTAAACGCGCGAAAGAAAAAGATATTACGGAAGTAGTATTTGATCGTGGCGGATATCAGTACCACGGCCGCGTACAAGCACTAGCTGACGCAGCACGTGAAAACGGACTAAAATTCTAAAGAAAAGGAGGAGTTACAGTACATGTCAACTCATATTGATGCATCTAAATTAGATCTTGAAGATCGCGTAGTTGAGATTAACCGAGTTACTAAGGTTGTTAAAGGTGGACGTCGTCTACGTTTTGCTGCTTTAGTAGTTGTAGGGGATCGAAACGGACACGTTGGATTCGGTACAGGTAAAGCACAAGAAGTTCCTGAAGCAATCCGTAAAGCGATTGAAGCAGCTAAAACTAATCTTGTGGAAGTACCTATGGTTGGAACTACTCTTCCACACCAAGTTATCGGACGCCACGGCGGCGGTAACATCATCTTGAAACCAGCTGTAGCCGGTTCTGGAGTTTCTGCTGGAGGCCCAGTTCGTGCGGTTCTTGAATTAGCTGGCGTACAAGACGTATCATCAAAATCTGTCGGTTCAAGTTCACCTATCAACATGATTCGTGCAACAGTCGATGGAATTGGACAACTAAAACGCGCTGAAGACGTAGCTAAACTGCGTGGGAAATCTGTAGAAGAATTACTTGGATAAGGAGAGATGACACAATGGCAAACTTGGAAATTACTTTAAAGCGTAGTTTGATTGGTCGTCCTGTAAAGCAACAGCAAGTAGTTCAGTCATTAGGTCTTAAAAAAACCCACAGTACTGTGGTTAGACCAGATAACGACTATACAAGAGGCGCAATTAAACATATCGCTCATTTAATCGATGTTAAAGAAGTTTAATGAGTACAGAGTCTAACTAAAGGAGGTGCCAGGATTTATGAAACTTCATGAATTAAAACCTGCAGAAGGATCTCGTAAGACACGCAACCGTGTGGGTCGAGGAGCGTCTTCTGGTAACGGTAAAACATCCGGTCGTGGTCAAAAAGGACAAAAAGCGCGTTCAGGCGGAGGAGTACGTTTAGGTTTCGAAGGTGGACAAACTCCATTATTCCAAACTCTACCAAAACGTGGATTCACTAACTTCAACCGTAAAGAGTTCGCAATTGTCAACTTAGACACATTGAACCGTTTCGAAGAAGGAACAGAAGTTACTCCAGAACTACTTGTAGAATCAGGAGTAATCAAGAACGAAAAATCCGGGATTAAAGTTTTGGCGAAAGGAAACGTCGATCACAAATTATCTGTGAAAGCACACAAGTTTTCTGCTTCAGCTAAAGAAGCGATCGAAGCTGCCGGTGGATCAGTAGAGGTGATCTAAGGATGATCGAACTGATTAAAGGCGCAATTAAAGAGAAAGATGTTCGTAGCCGTGTTCTATTCACACTGGGTATCCTGATTGTCTTCCGTTTAGGAACACACATCACCGTGCCTGGTGTTAATGCACAAGCTTTAACAGAATTATCAGATACTGGCCTATTTAATCTTTTGGACACATTCGGTGGTGGTGCCCTGGGGAGTTACTCAGTTTTCGCTTTAGGTGTTTCACCATACATTACATCCTCTATCGTTGTACAGCTTCTGCAAATGGACGTTCTTCCGAAATTCAAGGAATGGTCCGAGCAGGGTGAAGTAGGACGAAAGAAATTAAATCAGGCAACGCGCTATTTAACGATTGTACTGGCTTTTTTCCAGGCAATCGGTATCTCTTACGGGTTTAATGCATTAACTGGACTTGGATTGGTAAGAAATCCCGGACCAGCAACGTATGTGACGATTGCAATTATCCTGACTGCAGGAACCATGCTGGTTATGTGGTTAGGTGAAATGATTACTGTGAATGGTTTTGGTAACGGAACATCCTTTATCATCTTTTCCGGTATCGTTGCACGTATCCCGCAGGATGTACAACAATTTTACAACACTCAGATCCGTAATGCAGGTGACGAAATCGTCAGCGCATGGGCTCTGACAGCGGCTATTATAGTCGTGTTTGTATTATTGGTATTACTGGTCACTTATATGGAAAATGCAAAGCGTAATATACCAGTGCGTTATTCTAAACGTGCAAGCACATCGAAAGACAGTGCTGTATTGCCTTTAAAAGTGAACTCAGCTGGAGTAATCCCAGTTATCTTCGCCAGTTCGTTTCTTATGACTCCACAAATCATTCTCGGTTACTTTGCTCAAGGTAATCAGGATGCCGCTTGGTTCCAGACATTGAATAGTATTTTCAATTTACAGGAACCACTTGGAGCAGCGCTTTACACGATTCTTATTGTTCTGTTTACATTCTTCTACGCCTTTATTCAGGTTAACCCTGAAAAAGCGGCAGAGAATCTGCAGAAACAAAACGGATATATACCAAGTGTAAGACCTGGACGAGCAACTGAAGAATACATTGGTTACATGCTTATTCGTTTAAGCACAGTGGGAGCGATTTATTTAGGAACGATTTCATTGCTTCCGATTATAGCTTCTGCTTTATTCAATCTTCCTGGTTCGATCGCACTAGGCGGAACAAGTTTACTCATCGTAGTTGGTGTGGCACTTGATTCTATGCGTCAGCTTGAAGGATTATTAAGTAAGAAGAGTTATCAGGGTTTCATTCAGCGCACTTAAGGTAACGCATTGAAATAGACGATTTGCCCGTTATAGCAAGATGATTTGTGTTGGGTGAATCGATCTTTTTCACGTTACGGCTGATGAGACGCTTTACAACTAAGGAGGAAGAATGATGAATCTAATCCTACTCGGTCTGCCGGGAGCAGGAAAAGGGACTCAAGCAGCAAAGATAGCATCTAAGTATTCTATCCCGCATATTTCCACTGGCGATATGTTCAGAGCTGCAATGAAGAACAAAACCACTCTAGGTCTTGAAGCGAAAAAGTATATGGATGCCGGCGAACTCGTCCCTGACGAAGTAACCAACGGTATTGTAAAAGAGCGTCTGCAGCAAAGCGACGCGAAAAGAGGATTCCTGTTAGATGGATACCCTCGCACATTGAATCAGGCTCAGGCACTTCAGCAGGCATTGGCCTCTTCTAATAGAAGAATCCAGCACGTTCTGTACATCAAAGTACCGAAAGAGATTTTGATGGAACGCCTAACCGGACGATTCATGTGTTCAAACTGTGGCGCGACGTATCACAAGACTATGAATCCACCAAAAGTGGAAGGCACTTGTGACAAATGCGGAGCACACGATTTTTATCAGCGTGAAGACGACAAGCCGGAAACGGTTGAAAATCGTATCAACGTTAACGAAGAACAGACAGAAATACTTGCAAAGCACTATGCAGAGTATGATTTAGTTCGTGAGATCGATGGCGAGCAAAGTCCGAAAGAAGTATTTCAAGACATTGTGGACCTATTAAACTAGAGCAGTCCGATGTTTTTAATGAATCCTTGCAATGATTGTGTGCGCGTGGTATAATAGTACGAGCGCCAAAATAATGGTGTTTGAATCAATTATAACCAGCCAACGTAGTGAGAATACTCTTTCTCGCTATTTCGTGCGTACAGAAGTGAGATATCAAAGGAGGAAACCAGGCGTGGCAAAAGACGATGTTATAGAGATTGAAGGAACCGTTCTAGAAACATTACCAAACGCGATGTTCAAAGTTGAACTCGAAAACGGACATGAAATTCTAGCACACGTTTCTGGCAAAATTCGTATGAATTACATCCGGATTCTGCCTGGGGATAAGGTAACGGTTGAAATGTCTCCATATGATTTAACTCGTGGGCGCATTACGTATCGATTTAAATAAACTTAGGACTCCGAAGACTCAAGGAGGGAAAGTTCATGAAAGTAAGACCATCAGTCAAAAAAATGTGTGACAAATGCAAAGTGATTCGTCGTAACGGCCGTGTAATGGTTATTTGCGAAAATCCAAAGCATAAACAACGTCAAGGATAATAATACAGGAGGTGTAAATACATGGCTCGTATAGCAGGTGTAGACATTCCACGTGATAAACATGTGGTCATTTCACTAACATACATCTATGGAATCGGTAAAACAACAGCTCAGAAAGTTTTAGAAGCAGCTGGCGTACCTGAAGAAACTCGCGTACGTGAACTTACAAACGATCAATTAGATACCATCCGTGCTGAAGTCGATAAGCTTAAAGTTGAAGGTGACCTTCGTCGTGAAGTTAACCAGAACATCAAGCGTCTAATCGAAATTGGATCATACCGTGGCATCCGTCACCGTCGTGGTTTACCAGTACGTGGACAAAACACTAAAAACAATGCGCGTACGCGTAAAGGCAAAGCAGTCGCTATTGCTGGTAAGAAAAAATAATCACCAAAAGTTAGGAGGTTAATCTTCGAATGGCTAAAGCAAAAAGACCCGCTCGTAATCGTAAACGTAGAGTGAAGAAGAATATTGAACACGGAATAGCACATATCCGTTCAACATTCAACAATACTATTGTAATGATAACTGATGTACATGGGAATGCAATTTCATGGTCTTCAGCAGGTTCATTGGGATTCAGAGGTTCTCGTAAATCTACTCCCTTTGCTGCACAAATGGCTGCAGAAGCTGCTGCTAAAGGCGGAATGGAAAATGGCATGAAATCAGTTGAGGTCACTGTTAAAGGACCTGGATCTGGCCGTGAAGCTGCAATACGTTCACTTCAAGCAACTGGATTGGAAGTAACTGCAATTCGTGACGTAACACCGGTACCACATAACGGATGCCGTCCTCCAAAACGTCGTCGCGTATAATATTAAAAGATGTCGTTTTAGGATAGCGTGGACTAAACGTTTTGAAAGGGGTAAACGGACTATATGATCGAAATTGAGAAGCCGGTAATAGAAACAGTTGAGATCAGTGAAGATGGGAAATTCGGCAAATTTGTCGTAGAACCTCTTGAACGAGGATATGGGACTACACTAGGGAACTCCCTGCGTCGTATCTTACTATCATCTTTACCAGGTGCTGCCGTCACAAATTTACAAATTGATGGCGTTTTGCATGAATTCACTGCGATCGATGGAGTCGTCGAAGACGTCACTGCCATCATTTTGAATTTAAAACAACTCGCACTCAAGTTGTATTCTGAAGAAACAAAAACCATTGAAATAGATGTAGAAGGACCAGCTACTGTTACAGCAGCTGATATCATTTTTGACAGTGATGTTGAAATTATGAACCCTGATCTCTATATTTGTACTGTCTCTGAAGGTGGACACTTGCATGCACGCATGGAAGCCCACAAAGGCAGAGGATATGTACGTGCTGAACACAACAAACACGATGATATGCCAATTGGTGTATTGCCGGTTGATTCGATTTATACCCCAATCAGCCGAGTAAACTACCATGTTGAAAATACACGTGTTGGAGAAAAAGAACAGTACGACAAGTTAACGCTTGATGTATGGACAGATGGTTCTATCTCTCCGGAAGACGGTGTCAGTCTAGCTGCAAAAATCATGACTGAACACTTGAACATTTTTGTCAACTTGACAGAAGAAGCCCGCGAAGCTGAAATTATGGTTGAAAAAGAAGAAACACAAATGGAGAAAATGCTTGAGATGACTATCGAAGAGCTTGATCTGTCTGTACGTTCTTACAACTGTCTGAAGCGTGCCGGTATTAACACTGTACAGGAACTGACAAATAAAACGGAACCAGAAATGATGAAAGTCCGTAACCTGGGCCGTAAATCTCTGGAAGAAGTTAAACTTAAATTGGGTGAACTTGATTTAGGCTTGCGCGATGAAGAATAAAAACTGAACGGAATACTTTAAATAGTATTTCACTACTAGAGTCACTGTCATGATGATCATGCAGGACTTGTAATCTTTTAGTTAAGGGAGGATTTCGACGAATGGGTTATCGTAAACTAGGACGAGTAACTTCACAACGTAAAGCGATGCTTCGTGATTTGACATCTGATCTAATCATCAACGAACGTATTATTACTACTGTGACTCGTGCAAAAGAAACGTCTAAACTTGCCGATAAAATGATCACTTTAGGTAAACGTGGAGATTTGCATGCTCGTCGTCAAGCTGCTGCTTTTGTCCGTAACGAACTGGCAACTGTATCAGAAACTGAAGACGAAATCGTAGTACAAACTGTATTACAAAAATTATTTGATGATTTAGCACCTCGTTTTGCAGACCGTAAAGGTGGATACACTCGTGTATTGAAGACAGAACCTCGTCGTGGAGACGGCGCACCAATGGCTGTATTAGAGTTTGTTGAATCAGCAGAAGTTGCTGAAGAATCAGACGCTGAATAATTAAATAATCGATGAATTAGCATCAACCAAATCACTTTTGGATGTATGATGAGCGTTACGATGATGGATAATATTCCAAGTGTCTAGCTCAGTTTCTCTCGGGGGTATCCCCGGGAGGAGCGCATATATCGTAAAGTGTTTTTTTGTATGCAGAGGTAGCTTAATGTGTGATAAGAGATTATAGCTGGTTTCTTAGTAAGTGAAGGCATTTGACCAACTCAGGGTCTTTTAGTGGCATAAACTATGATTAAAGGGCGGTTAATCGTCTTTCGCAGTGTTAGTTTCATATGAAAGATGATTAAATAGAGTTAATCGTTCTTTAGAAAATTATATGCCCCTGAAGAACGATTAAAGTTGTTTTAATCATGCTTTAAATGATTGTCCTAGTCTGAAGAATGATTATATAAAGAACCGGCTGTTTTCCCGTTCGCTAGGTCTCGCTATTTGGGTGTCAGTGCCTAAAAAATTGTACGAACCGCGCTGCTGTACCATTTATAGGACTAAAGTCTAAATAGACTAAGCAATACATAGTAAACTGACCCATCGCGTAGGAGTCAGGTACGCAGTGTCAGTCAGCTGTCTAAACGTGTAAAAGTCTTGTTGTAAAGGCATACAGAGAGCATTTTCTATTGTTATCTCCAGTTGTTTTTGGTAATCTTGTACTGTTGACTTGCTGTCTTGACACCTCTATGTGTGTCAGTTTAAAAGTAAAATAAAAAGTTGAGGTATATCATGTCTGAAATTATAAATGTAGAGCATATTTCTTACCGCTATGATGATGAAGACCAGCGTCCTGCGTTGAACGACGTGTCGTTTTCCATTAATCAGGGTGAGTGGGTTGCCATTATCGGTCCTAACGGATCAGGGAAATCGACTCTAGCAAAAACGATTAACGGCCTTATTGAACCGGATGCTGGCAACGTGACGGTCGGTGGGCTTGAATTAAATGAAGAACATGTCTGGTCCATTCGCGAAATGGTGGGCATGGTGTTTCAGAATCCGGACAACCAGTTTGTCGGCTCGACGGTTCAGGATGATGTAGCCTTTGGCCTGGAAAACTTGGGTATTCCCCGTGATGAAATGCTGGAACGCGTACGTATTGCCTTGGATAAAGTTAATATGCTGGAATTTGCTGAGCGCGAGCCTGCCCGTCTCTCTGGAGGTCAAAAGCAGCGCGTCGCCATTGCCGGTATTGTTGCGCTGCGCCCGCAGATTATGATTTTAGATGAAGCAACCAGTATGCTGGATCCTCAGGGACGCGAAGAAGTGCTGCGGACGGTCAAAGAAGTAAAAGAACAAGAAGGCTTATCCGTTCTGTCGATTACACACGATATCGATGAAGCAGCAGCTGCCAACCGGGTTCTGGTCATGCGAGACGGCCAGATGATTCAGGAAGGCACACCGGAGTCCATCTTTTCATATGGTGAAAAACTGGTTGAAATGGGACTGGACCTGCCATTTCCGGAGCGGCTGAAATCCTCACTAAAAAAACAGGGGATGGAAGTGCCGCATGATTATTTAACAGAAGAAGGGATGGTGGATTGGCTATGGACATACGTTTCGAAGAAGTAGGGTACACGTATCAGAAAGGTACGCCTTTTCAGAGCAAGGCACTCCATGACATCAATCTATCCATCAAGCACGGCTCATTCACTGCTCTCGTCGGTCACACAGGAAGTGGAAAGTCTACTGTGCTTCAGCATTTAAATGCGCTGAAAAAGCCGACTAGCGGACAGGTGACGATTGGTGACCGTGTCATTACTCATTTCTCAGAAGATAAGGGCTTGAAATCCTTAAGAAAAAAAGTCGGGATTGTCTTTCAGTTTCCCGAAGCTCAGCTATTTGAGGAAACAGTGGCGAAAGATATTGCCTTCGGACCAAAAAACTTTGGCGTGTCTGAAGAAGATGCGCTGGCTAAAGCAAAAGAACTCCTGCCATTGGTCGGCCTGGACGAGTCATTTATGGAACGGTCGCCATTTGACCTCTCAGGGGGCCAGATGAGACGTGTGGCGATTGCTGGGGTACTGGCACTCGAACCGGAAGTTCTTGTCTTAGACGAGCCGACAGCCGGCTTAGATCCACAAGGGCGCAAGGAGATCATGGATATGTTCTATGGTTTGTACAAAAACCAAGGATTGACGATTATCCTTGTTACGCATCAGATGGATGATGTGGCGACCTATGCTGATCATATGATTGTACTGGAACAGGGAACAGTCATGAAAGAAGGACATCCGAGAGAAATCTTTAAAGAAGCTGGCTGGTTGGCAAGCATGCAGCTAGGTGTCCCGTCGACTGTTCGTTTTGCTCATGAGCTGGAAGAAAAATTTCAGTGGACATTTGACCCGCTGCCTTTAACGACAGATGAGCTGGCGCTTCAGATGAAAGACAAGCTGGCAAGCAAGGCAGGTGAGCGCATATGATGGAGAAACTGATTTTTGGACGCTATATACCCGGTCATTCATTTATACACCAGCTCGACCCGCGAGCTAAACTGACGAGCGCCATCTGGTTTATTGTCATTATCTTTCTGGCAAATAACTGGTTAACTTATCTAGTGCTGGCACTCTTTGTCCTGACAGCCATCAAACTGTCTGCCATCAATCCGAAATTCTTTATTAATGGTGTAAAACCATTAATCTGGCTCATTCTGTTCACGGTCATTCTGCAGATACTCTTTACAAGCGGTCAGACTATCTGGTTCCGTTTTGGACCAATAGTGATTTCGCAGGAAGGTATCTTGAACGGGGTCTTCATCTTTATGCGTTTCGTGCTGATTATTTTCATGTCAACGATTTTGACTCTGACTACGATGCCGTTGTCTTTGACGGATGCCATTGAGTATCTGCTCAGACCACTGGCAGCTGTTAAAGTACCGGTGCATGAGATTGCGTTGATGCTCTCGATTGCTCTACGGTTTGTACCGACATTAATGGATGAAACCGAGAAAATCATGAATGCTCAGCGAGCAAGGGGGATTGACTTTGGTGAAGGGAATATTTACCAGCAGATGAAAGCTATTGTGCCTCTGCTGATTCCCTTGTTCGTCAGCTCATTTAACCGTGCTGAGGAACTGGCAACCGCCATGGAAGCGCGCGGCTATAAAGGGGGCGAAGGCCGGACGAAATACCGCAAACTATCCTGGGAATCACGTGATACCCTGGTGATTGCAGCGTTCGGTATTTTATCTGTCAGCCTGTTTTTCTTAAGAACCTAATGCGGAAGGATAAAGATGCGAATCTTTATCCTTTTCTTTTTTTAAGAAGGAAAATACTCGTCAGCGGACGAGTATTTACTGAACTTGTTGAAGGGGGTGGCTTTGGGTTAAAATTGAAGCGAAACGGGTTGAGTTGGAGAGCGTGATCAGCTTGAGGTTGCGGAAATTGAGGCAACTTAGGTAGACTGGAAGAGGAGACTTAGCTGAGTTTGCCAAAGTTGGGTAGTCTTTGGCAGACTCTATTGCGTCAAGTCACCCAGTTAACCGAAGTAGCCTGCTGTTTAGCAGACTCAGATCTGAATTAATTTGAGTTTGCTAAAGTACGAGGAAGTTCAGCAAACTCGGCAGAAATTCCCGCTGACATTACCCAAGTTGGGCAAAGTTCGGTAAAGTGAGCAGAATGTTCAGCTGGAGTTTACCAAACCGGCATCGCCTTCGGTATACTGAAGGCAGTCGCTCTTGTGAGTTAACCGAAAACCCACCAAATTCGGTAAAGTGAGTAATAAATTCTATTGAGTTAACCAAAGACAGCTCAACCGTAAAAAAAGCAATCAGATACGACACTTTACCTCGCCAACGGCACACATACATATTACTCAACTACAGAAAAGGAAGAACAAGATGACCACATACCGATATAAGGCGCTTATTACCTACGATGGAACAGATTTTGCCGGCTTTCAAATTCAGTCTAATGCACGAACAATCCAGGGTGAGCTGGAAGCATCATTAAAAAAGCTGGCTAAAGGGGAAAAGATTCGAATCCATGGCGCCGGTCGAACGGATGCAGGTGTTCATGCCAGGGGCCAAGTTGTTCATTTCGACTTTCCATTTTTTATTGAACTGGAAGGGATGCAGAAAGCATTGAATGCAATGACGAGCTCTGAAATAGCTGTGACTCATATCGAGCTGACGGACAAAGACTTTCATTCTCGCTTCCAGGCAAAGGGGAAAATGTACCGCTATACAGTAGACAACAATCGCTTCCGGGATCCTTTTTTGAGACGCTTTGCCAGTCATCACCGCTACCCGATGGCTGTGGAGCCGGTTGAAGAAGCCTTGCAGCACTTACTGGGAACGCATGATTTCACTAGTTTTGCCTCTACACACGGAGAAACATCTCACAACACACGAACTATCTACCAGGCAAGCGTCGAGGTAAATGAAGCAGAAAATAAATGGGTCTTTACTTTTATAGGGAACGGTTTTTTATATAACATGATTCGCATCATCATGGGAACCTTACTGGAAGTGGCGGACGGCAGACGTCCGGCTTCAGATATCCCTGTTATTCTTGAAGCAAAAGATCGCGAAGCAGCTGGAAAAACAGCGGCACCTGAAGGCTTATGTATGGAACGGGTCTATTATGATGAGGAAGACATTCCAGGCAGGCAAAAATAAGGAGGCAGCGTGATGGTTAAAAAGACGTATACAGTAACTGGACTGCCGGTTGAAGCCGAATACAGTGACCGCGAAGTGGAAGAGCTGTTTGTGCCACTTTTGAACACCTTGGTTCAGTTAAGAAAAAACAAGGGTAAGCGAGTCATTGCTTTTCTGTCGGCGCCGCCGGGTTCAGGAAAAACAACCCTGTCTCTATTTCTGGAAGATTTATTCAAAGAACGTCATTCTAACTACTCATTCCAGTCTATTTCAATGGATGGCTTTCATCAGCCAAACCGATACCTGGACCGTCATACGATTAACCGGGAAGGTAAAGAACAGCCGCTGAGGAAGTATAAAGGCATTCCGGAATCCTTTGATGCAGAAAAGCTCACTGAACGCATCACGGCACTCACTTCACGTGAAAAAGTGGAATGGCCGACCTATGATCGTCTGCTTCACAATGTCTCTGACAAAACGGAAGAGGTAGATGCCGATATTATCCTGGTTGAAGGGAATTACCTCCTGTTGGACAAGCCGGTTTGGAGAGAACTTAAACTATTAAGCGACTATACGATTGCCATAAACGCAGCGATGGATGAACTCGAAGAACGTCTGGTTGAAAGGAAGCAAAGAGGAGGGACCTCTCCCGAAGAAGCCTATCAGCACGTTTTACGTACAGATAAACCAAATGCCGAGCTGGTACTGAACCATTCCCAGACGGCTGATTTAGAATTAACTTTAAAAGACGGAAAATTAAAAAAAAGCTAAGCCATAACAACCTTGTTTTAAGTAACGAATAGTCTGTCAGAAGACTGTCCAGTTGCTTAAAATGAGGTTTTTTATTTTGTTTAAAAAATCCATTTTTTCTCCATAACTGATGACTATACTGAAGGTACAAAGAAATAGGAGGATGGAAAATATGAAAAAATTACTCATAGGTACACTCATAATAGGTGGCTTTACAGGCTCTGCACTCGTATCGGACCAGCTCTTTTCAGTAGCTGCATCAGAGGTTGAAGAAGTAGAAGAGAGAGAAGACGACTGGAACTGGGAAGAACACAGAAATCAAATGGGAAGTCACATGAACAGCATGCATGGAAGCCGAGGTCGCAGACAGTCTGACCGATTCAGAGACCGCGAAGAGTTGACTGAAGAAGAATGGAATGAACAGCAGGAATTAATGGAAGAAAGACACAACAGCATGTGGGAGAAGAGAAACGAAGCCTTTGAGAACGATGAATTAGATGATGAGTTCAGCCCAGGCAATCGCTTCTTCAATAACCGCCGACAGCACATGACCGGTTTTAACTTTGACTCCTTCGAAGATATGAGAGAGTGGATGGAGGAGATGCATGAATCCTTTTCTACTAGAAGAGGAATGCGTTACAGGTTCCAGGATGAAGAACTAGAAGACCTAGAGGACGGAGAATATGAGAGACCATTAAATCGCGGTTTCATGCGACGGTTTAACAGTGAAGAGAGAGACTAAATCTTAAACTAGGTATAGAATGAAAAGACATTTCATGAAAGAAGGGCAGTCTGACTTCTTTTGTGAAATGTTCTTCTATATAAACAAGAGTGCTGATTGTAGAAGCCTCCCATTATCCGTTATACTTTACCTATGGAACAACAACAATTAGACGTTAAGAAATCATTAATAATCGTAGAGGAGAGACTGTCAAATGGCTCACTCAAATGAAACAATAAAAAAGCGGTACGACCGTGTGTCCGGTCTATACGATATCATGGACCGTATGATGAAAGACAAGTGGCGTGAGGATCTACTGAAAGACGTCAAAGGTAAAGTGCTGGAAGTAGGGATTGGAACAGGCAAGAATCTTTCATTTTATCCTGAGGGTATTGAATTGACCGGCGTTGATTTCAGCCCGAAAATGTTGAAAAAAGCGCAGGAAAAAATAGATGAGTCAGCTTTGTCCTATCCTGTGATACTTAAAGAGATGGATATACAGCAGCTCGATTTCTCTGATAATACCTTTGATTATGTTGTGTCAACGTGCGTATTCTGTTCTGTTCCAGACCCCGTAAAAGGATTAAAAGAACTGAAACGCGTCTGTAAACCGGATGGAAGAATAATTATGCTTGAGCATATGAGAAGTGACAATAAAATAGCCGGCAAAGTAATGGATTTGCTGAATCCTATCCCTGTAACTATCTGGGGAGCAAACATCAATCGTGATACACTAAAAAATATTGCAGAAGCCGGTTTGACCTTTGAAAAAAAAGAAGATTTGGCAGGAAGTATTGTCAGAAAAATGAAAGTCTCACCAAATAAAACGCATATTACGTGAAAAGGAGTCTCCTCTATATGAATATACTGGTTGTGGATGATGAACAGTCCATTCTAGAAATTGTCGAAGCTTATTTGACCAAGGATGGCCATAAAGTCTATAAAGCAAAAAATGGAGAAGAAGCGTTTGAGCAGTTCGGCATGGAGTCGATAGACTTTATTGTTTTGGACATCATGCTTCCAGATTATTCAGGATGGGAGATCTGTGAACAGATTAGGCAAGAATCTGATGTACCCATTATCCTGCTAACAGCCCGTTCAAATGAACAGGATGTCATAAAAGGCCTTCAACTGGGAGCTGATGATTATATAAAAAAACCGTTCAGTCCGAAAGAGTTACTGGCACGTATCAGCACCGTCAGCAGGCGGCTGAATTCCAAGCGTGAAACGGAAGAAAAATGGGTGTTTAATCAGGGGCGTCTGGTGATTTTTCCAGAGCAGCTGGAGGTTCTGGTAAATCAAGAGCGGGTCATTTTGACACACACTGAATTTGATTTATTGAGAATAATGGCAGGCGAACCGAAACACGTTTTTTCACGAGAACAGTTACTTGAAAAGGTAAAAGGTCTGGAAGCGACAGCTATGGACAGAGTCATTGATTCGCACATCAAGAACCTGCGATCAAAAATAGAAGAAGATCCTAAAAAACCAGAGTATATCGAAACCGTTCATGGGGCAGGCTACCGGTTTGGAGGGAAATATGAAAAAAACACTATTTAGCCATTTATTCATTTATATTTTAAGTGGAAGTATACTCGTTATCGGACTATTTAGCTTGATGACCTTTCAAATAGCCGGAGACCGCTTTGATGATTATCTAAGTGATCGTTTTTTAGCCGAAAGAGAAGAAGTAGTTGAATCGATTGAGTCGGCTTATTTAGGAGACAACACCTGGGACAAGCAGTTGCTTGATGTGGTTTTACAGAATGCCATGCATAACCACATTGTTTTGCGCCTGGAAGATTCAGAGGGGGATGACATTATTAGTCAAGAGTCTTCTCCTAGGAGACAGCACATGAGAGGGATGCGGATGGGCGGACTGACTCCTGGAGAGGACTGGCTTGAAGAAGAAGTGACTCTCGAAATACAAGGAGAACAGGCGGGAACGCTTTTCCTGACGTACCCGGGTATACAGAGTTACTCAGCTGAAGAAGAAGGATTTCTTGAGGAATTAATGTGGCTGATTTTTATGATGGGGGTGCTGTCAGTAGTGATTGCAGTCCTTCTCGCTTATTTGATATCCAAACGGTTGAGCAGACCGATTGCAGAAACGAGTCAAATGACTCAGGCATTAGCAAAAGGGGAGCGCATCACACATACGTCCGCAAATGAAAACATTAGAGAACTGGCATCTTTGCATAACAGTGTAATGACTTTGGCAGAACAATTGGAGCAGCAGAAACAAATACGCGATCAGCTGGCATCAGACCTTGCTCATGAAGTACGGACACCACTGACTGCACTGCAGGGAAATATAGAAGCAATGATAGATGGTGTGTGGGAGGCGACGCCAGAGCGTTTAATTAGTTTGAATAACCAGGTCAAACGTTTGACCCATTTGGTTCAGCTTATTGATCAACTCGAAACGACCGATGCAGCTAGTGGAAAACTGGCTATCGAAAATGTCAAACTTAAAGAACTTGTTGAGACGAGTGTACTGGCCTTTGAACAGCAGGCAAATGAAAAAGCCATTCGAATGAGCTATCACATACCAAATATAATTATCGAGGCAGATAAGAATAAACTTGCGCAAGTTTTAACGAATTTACTGGTTAATGCCATTAAGTTCACCCCGGAAAAAGGGTCCATTACCGTGGATGCAAAAGAAGAAAAGGATACTTTACTGCTGACAGTAAGAGATACAGGCATGGGCATTCCTCCTGAAAATCAGCCCTTTGTTTTCGAGCGGTTTTATCAGGTGGAACCGTCACGTAACAGCGAACTGTCTGGTCAGGGAATCGGGCTGGCTGTTGTAAAAAGTATTATAGAGGCTCATCAAGGAAGCATTGAACTAAACAGTCAAATGGGGCAAGGCACTGCCTTTATTATCAGGCTGCCATTAAAGCAATAAAAAGAGAATGACCAGCAGTCTGTTTAGGACTGTCTAGCCATTCTCTTTTTGGTAATTTTTATAGTAAATGTCTATCCATTTTAGTGCGTATAGTTGTCGAAGTACCCCTGAATGTAAATGATTGGTGTACCTTTGTCTCCGCTTCCGGAGGTCAAGTCTGACAATGACCCAATCAAATCAGTCAGACGTCTTGGCGTTGTTCCCTGAGCTTCCATGGCTCCAACCAAATCAGCCTGTTTATTAACGATATGTTCAGATATAGCCACTTTCAGATCTTCGCCACGAAGATGCGAGAAGTTGTTGTCAGCCAAATATTTCAGCTTCACTTCATTAGGTGTGCCGTCAAGGCCAGACGTATAAGCCGGAGAAACGACCGGGTCAGCCAGTTCCCAGATTTGTCCAACAGGATCCTTGAAGGCACCGTCACCGTAAATCATGACTTCAACCGTCTTTCCTGTGATGTCTTTCAAACGTTCTTGGATGGCATCGACTAAAGGTTGACCGTCATTTGGAAACAATTTGACGGTTTCTTCTGTTGCCTTGTTTGAACCCAAGAGTCCATAAGCAGAATTAAAACCACTGCCGTCAATCGGTGAAGACAGAACGTCATCTAGACCATATACACGCTCGGCACCAGCAGCTGTTACCAGTCGTTTCGTACGGAAGCGGCTGTGAATGTCGCAAGACAGTACATTTTTCGTGTAGTCTACGATGGTTTTTGCATCATTTGAAAAGATGACTTCACACTCAGCGCCTTCTTCTTCAACGAGAGATTTATAGAAGTCGATGTAGTCCACACCGGTAAAGGGATGTTTGTCGTAGCCGAAGTAATTTCTAAAATCAGCTTCGTTCAATACGTCTGACCATGGATTGATGCCGTTTTTATCCAAGTCATCCAGTGACACCAAGTGATTGCCAACCTCATCTGACGGGTAGCTCAAAAGCAGAACAACTTTTCCAGTTCCGCGGGCAATACCTCTTAATATATTAGAGAAACGGTTACGGCTCAAAATCGGGAAGACAACTCCAACTGTTTCACCATCATATTTCCGACCGACATCTGTTGCGATATGGTCAAGTGTCGCATAGTTTCCTTGCGCACGAGCAACAATAGATTCGGTAATGGTTACGATGTCACGGTCCATAATCTCGTAACCTTCTTTATCAGCGGCTTCCAAAACGGTATCCACAACGATGGACTCCATGTTGTCCCCTTCGTTGATAATCGGACTGCGAAGCCCACGTACAACTGTTCCAACTGCTCTACTCAAACTGATCTCTCCTAAATAGTTTAAATTATTTTAATTAATAGTAAAATAGGCTCAAAAACCCTTATATAGTATACCTAAAATGTGAAAGGATTAAAATCACATCTGACTATTTTAGTGTAGAAAGGCATTCCATCCTGTCACAAGTTTCAAGTACAATAGATTAATAAGCACATTCGATGTATATAAAGGAGCAAATTTAATGTACCGAGTTATTCATCAGCTAAATGAACGTAATTTTGATCGACCTATTACTAAAAGTGAAGCAGCCGTTCTAGATTACCTCAAAGAAAATTTCAGAAAAATCCCTCATGAAACCGTGGTAAAGATAGCACAGGAGAGTTATACCTCTCAAGCGACCATCAATCGTACAGCCAAACTGCTTGGATTCAAGGGGTTCAGTGAATTGAAGTATGCTATTAAAGAAGATGTGGACTTAATAAATACAGGGACGCATAATCATATTCGCAACACAGAATATATTTTGTCAAAAATAGATTTTGAAAGCGCAGACTGTTTAATTAAAGAACTATTTAGAAAAAGACAAAAGTTACTTCTATTCGGTCTCGGGGCATCCAATGTATCTGCTCAATACATGGCCAGGCAGTTGCATTATCTAGGTATTCCAGCAATTGTCGTCTCCGAGCTGCAGATGCTGAAAAGCTTTCAAGACTACACTATTTTAATCTTATCCAGTTCTGGAGAAACCCAGCGCTGTCTTCAAATCATGCATGATGCAAAAAAAGTGAATATGGATGTATTATCCATAACTAAAACACACTCATCAATTATGGAAGGAAGCTTGTGTGCTTTTCATCATGATGTGGCTATCGATAAGATGGACGGAATATCACGTGAGCAGCAGCTGCATATGATTTTAATGATAAACGAAGTTATCAACAAATTGAAGTGGCAGTATTTTTCTGCGAACAATTAATAGATATAAGTGGGAGATAGAGCCAAAGGTCATTTTATGTAATGGCCTTTTTGTTAGGGGTTGGATTAAATCCTTTTTGGATAATTATCCGTAGTTTTGGAAAGCACTTACACGATTAAGGTTTATACTTAGTTTACAAATAAAGCACTTACATGAAGGAGATTATTATGAATAGAGATATACAGATTCTGATGCACACCCATTGGGATCGTGAATGGTACTTTACAAAAGACGAGACTAAAGTTCTCTTGCGTAACCACATGCAGGAAGTAATGGAGTACCTGGAAAGTAATCCAGATGCCATTTATATATTGGATGGGCAAAGTGTGATGATTGATGATTATCTTGAAATGGAACCGGATGCAGAAGACAGAATGAGAAGCCTTGTAGACAATGGCCAATTAAGAGTAGGACCCTGGTATACCCAGACAGACTTGCTGCTTGTTCACGGCGAATCCATTTACCGAAACCTTTATTACGGAATCAAACGTGCGAGAGAATTTGGTAATCCTATGCTGGTAGGCTATGCGCCGGATACATTCGGTCACGCCAGCCAAATGCCTCAGATCTATAAACAGTTTGGAATTGAGTCATCCTTTTTCTGGAGAGGCTTCAGTGAGCTGAAAGCTGAGAAATCAGACTTCTCATGGAGAGGCATAGACGGCACGGAAGTCGTTGGGGTCAACCTTGCAACTGGTTACCAAGGCGCAAAGTATCTGGAAAATGAGGACGAACAGTTACAAGCTCGGATGCAGAAAATCATGTCTGTATTGGATAAGTACTCTGCCTCGAATGCCCGTCTCATTATGAACGGTCATGATCAGATGCCTATTCAAAAAAATATTAAAGAGGTCATGGAAAAAATCCGTCGACTTTACCCTGAAGATACTGTCAGGATAAGTGATTTCGAATCATACGTAGAGGCTTTGGACAAGCAATCGCTTGAAGTAGTATCCGGGGAATTGATTGACAGCAAACATGCCCGTATCCACCGTACCATCGGGTCGACTCGAATGGACATCAAACTACTGAATACGGAAATAGAGAACAAGTTATACAATGTACTTGAGCCGCTTGCTGTAATTGGAGAAAAAGCGGGGATACCTTATCCCCACAGTGTTGTTGAAAAGATTGCAAAACTTCTGTTTGGCACTCATGCCCATGACAGTATCGGAGGATGCAATTCTGATAAAGTGAATCAGGATATCAAGCAGCGCCTGCTGAACGCTCTGGAAATGGTGGATACTCAGATTGAACTTCACCTGCGTCTGTTGACAATGGGAGATAAAGAAAATGAGTATACAATAGCTGTAGTGAACGGCTTGCCTGAAAAACGCGAGAATCAGACAGTGACCTTTGACATGCTGACACGATCGCAGTCGTTTGATTTGTTCGATGAGAGTGGAGAGAAAGTCGCATACTCAATTATTTCTCAGCATGAAGAAGATGCGGGGCTGATTGACAGACAAGTGGCTGCTCGCCTACAGGATATCAAAGTCTGGAGAACTTATATTGCTGTAAACGTTAAATCAATCGAGGGATTAAGTGCTGCTTACTACACGTATCAGGAAAAAGATGACAGCGTCAGTCAGCCGACTGAAGAAACCGGTGGAAGCATTGAAAATGAATACGGACGATTATCAGTCGTGGATAATAAACTTCAATATGAATCCTTGAAAACAGGCAAAGTTTATTCCAACGTTCTTTCCATTGAAAACAGCGGCGATGCTGGTGACAGCTATGATTATTCTCCTCCGGTAAAAGACTGGATTATCACCAGTGCAGAGTCGGCCAGAATCAGTCATTCGGTCAAGAAAACGGAACACTATCAGAAGATGGCTGTTGAGTTGGTGATGTCAGTTCCTGAGACAAGCCAGGATAGAGAAAACGAAGAAGCAACGAAAGAAATCAGCTTTACGGGAGAGTTCACCCTTTATCCAAATGATTCAAAAGTTCATGTAGAACTTAACCACACCAATCAGACTTTTGATAACCGCTACCGAGCAGTCATTCAAACCGGCATTCAAACGGACCAGGTGAAAGTAGATGGGTACTTGAGTACGCAGGATAAAGACGTATACAACGAAAAGGCTTTGGAAATCTGGGAAGACGATAACTGGGTTGAAAAACCTGTCAGTATTGAAACGGCTCAAAGCTTTGTAACATTGAAGGATAAAGATAAGCAGTGTACGGTTTATACAGAAGGCCTTAAAGAGTACGAAGTACTGGAGGACCGCATACACCTGACGCTGTTTAGAACATTCTCTCATTTAGGTAAACGCAACTTGGTGAATCGACCGGGGAGACCATCAGGAATTGAGATTGAAACGCCTGATAATCAGTTGATAAATGAATCCTTTACTTTCCGATTTGCCTTTGACTTTACTGGGACAGAGCAGGAAAGCAGACGAGCGAAAGAATTCTTGACACCTTTGGTAGGTTACCAGCAGAAAGAATTCAACCGCTTCAATATCAATCCGAGAAACACAGTTACTAAGACACATGACTTTCTATCTCTTGATTTAAATGAACTGACAGTTTCGGCTGTGAAGCTGACTGAAAAAGGAGACTTGTTCCTTAGAGTATTCAACCCTTCAGCTACTAAGATAACAGTTGATTTACCAGGCGTATCTTATCTTGCAAATCCTATGGAAGAGAAGGGTGAAGAAATAAATAATTTAGCGTTAAAACCACAAAAAATCGGTAATGTCATCATTAAACGATAAAAGAAAAGGAGTTTTACCATGACAAATTTTAAGAAAAATTTCCAGAGTTTCGGAAAGTCGTTACTGTTTCCCATTAGTCTCTTATCATTTATGGCTATATTTCTAGGCCTCGCAGCTGCGCTTCAAAATCCAAACATCATTGCAGGAGCACCGTTTTTAGGCAATGAAACCCTACAGAATATATTTGGACTCATTAGACGGATTGCCGGATTGCCTTTTGGGCACTTGCCTTTGTTGTTCGCTATGTCTATTCCTCTAGGTATGGTCAAGCGAGACAAGGAAGTTGCCGTTTATGCCGGAGCGGTTGGCTATATCGCCATGCTTTTAGGTATGAGTTATTTCCTGCAGGTCCAGGGCTTTACAGCTGACACCACCTCTATAGACTATCTGATGAACACTGAGGGGCTAAGCCAGGTTGAAGCGACACTCCAGAACTCATTATTCACTCAGACTTTAGGAATTTTTGTTTATAACACAAATGTTATCGGAGGAATCATTGCAGGTCTGATGGGCGTATTCCTTCACAATAAATTCAGAGAAACTGAGTTGCACCAGTCTTTAACTTTTTACAGCGGAAAACGATTTGTACCAATCGTGGCTGCACTAGTGATGGTTGTCGTGGGACTACTCCTGACATTTGTCTGGCCGCTGGTTAATATGGCTATTATCTGGACAGGTGAATTGATCAGTGAGAGTGGATATTTTGGAACCTTCCTATACGGCTTCACTGAAAAAATCATTAATCCGACTGGGCTGCATCACATTTTGAACCAGACATTCAGATTCACAGCATTGGGCGGAGTTGAAAACATCGAAGGGGAGTCACTGGTTGGAGCGTTACAGATTTACTTGTATCAGTTGGACAACAACTTGCCATTCTCCACTGAGGCAACACAGTATCTTGCCCAAGGGAAAATTCTCCACATGGTATTCGGCATGCCTGCTGCAGTATTAGCGATGTACAAAATGGCACTACCTGAAAAAAGAGACCGTGTACTGAAGTTCTTCCTTGCAGGTTTGACAGCCGTTATTCTGACAGGAATCACTGAACCCATTGAGTTTACATTCATCTTTATCTCTCCAGTACTTTGGATTGTCAATGCCATCTTTGCTGGGCTTGCTTTCTTAATTCCGGCACTGTTCGGAGTTGCAATCGGAAATATTCAAGGTGGGATTATTGACTGGATCGTATTCGGAGTCTTCCAGGGGATGGATACACGCTGGTACATTTTCTTAATCGCAGGACCTATTTTCTTCGCCATGTACTATTTCAGTTACACATTCATCATTTCAAAATTTAATGTCATGACTATCGGACGACGAGCAAATGATTTTGACGATGAGGAAGAAGAGTTTGAAGGTGTTACAGTAGAAGAAGCAGACCGCAAGACAGCTGAGTATATCGTAGATGGACTTGGTGGCATGAGCAATATTGTAGATGTTGACAACTGTATCAGCCGCTTGAGAGTAGAAGTGAAAGATGGGCAGCTGGTTCAGGAAGATTTACTGAAGAAAACTCAGCCGAATGGAATCGTCAGACCTGATGGTACAACGGTTCATGTTGTCTATGGTGGTCGAATTTCCAAGATGAGAAACATTGTGGATAATTACATGTATGAGTTGAAAAATAATCAGTAAGACTGAGATTGAAATAGTAAAGGAGAGTTTTGACAATGAAGAAAAATAACATTGTATTAGTAGGGGGCGGGTCAACATGGACGCCAGGAATTTTAAAAGCCATGACAACCCATTTAGATGAGTTTGCTCTGAACCGAGTAGTCTTATACGACATAGACGAAGAGCGTCAGGAAGTCATCGGTGAGTTTGCCAAGATTCTATTTAAGGAAGAGGCCCCGGAAGTCGAACTTGTCTATACGACAGATAAGGAAGAAGCGTATAAAGATGTCGATTTCGTCTTTTGTCAAATGCGAACGGGCGGCTTCGCCATGCGTGAAAAAGATGAAAAGATTCCCTTAAGCTTTGGCGTGGTCGGTCAGGAAACATGTGGTCCAGGTGGATTTGCATATGGTCTTCGTTCAATTAAAGATATGGTTGAAATGGTTAACGATGTCAGACGCATCAGCCCGAATGCCTGGATTCTGAACTATACAAATCCAGCGGCGATTGTAGCCTTGGCTCTGGATAAACTCTTCCCTGAAGAAGATAAGATTTTAAACATCTGCGATCAGCCTGTGAACCTTTTGCGTTCATATTCTAAGCTGATTGGTCATGATGTCAATAAACTTGAACCTGTCTACTTTGGGTTAAATCATTTCGGCTGGTTCACCAATATATATGACGAAACCGGGAAAGACCGGGCACCTGAATTAAAGGATATTATCCTGAACGGCGGCTTCAGACCTGTCGATGCAGAGCAGCGTGATCAGTCGTGGCTTGACACCTATGCAATGGTGGAAGATATGCTGATAGACTTCCCTGAGTATCTGCCTAATACGTACTTGCAGTATTATCTGTATCCTGAATACAAAGTATCCACTTCCGATCCGAATCGTACACGGACCGATGAAGTAAGAGACGGCCGGGAAAAGAAAGTATTTGCTGAATGCCGTGACATTGTCCAAAAAGGAACAGCCAAGGATTCCAAAGTCGTACACAATGATGCCCACGGGGACATGATGGTGGAAGTGGCAGCTTCTATAGCAAACAACCTGCGCAAAACCTTTGTAGTGATGGTAAGAAATGACGGAATCGTTTCAAATTTACCGGACGACAGTATGGTTGAAGTAGCCGCTTCACTTGGAGCAAACGGGCCTGCTCCATACGCAGTAGGAAAAATCGATACCTTCTACAAAGGATTAATCGAGAACCAGTATGCGTTTGAAAAGTTAACGGTGGAGGCTTACATGGAAGAGTCTTATGGCAAAGCACTGCAGGCTCTTACCTTGAACCGTACAATTGGCGATGCGAAAAAAGCGCGCAAAGTGCTCGATGCTTTAATCGAAGCGAATGCCGCGTATTGGCCTGAACTGAAATAAGCGGTAATAAGGAAGCGTGACGGTTAGTTTCCGTCACGCTTTTTTACTATACTGAATAGTAACTAAAGTGATACTGTTCAAATAAACCACAGAGAAATTAAAGGAGTAAAAAAGATGAAAATAATTGCAGCAATCGATTCCTTCAAGGGATCGATGACAAGCGAGCAGGCGAATCAGGCAGTAAAAAGAGCCCTGCCGCAGCACGAAGTCATCAATTTCCCCATAGCTGATGGAGGAGAAGGAACAGTGGATGCCTTCACCGCCCTTGAGAAAGGTGACATAGTTACGCAGACAATCACTGGGGTAAATGGCACTCCGTATAAAGGGAAATGGGGCTGGATATCAAAAGATAATACGGCTGTGATTGAAGTCGCTGAAGGAGCCGGCATCATTCAGGCGAAAGAAGACACTTTCCATCCTAGAAATCATACAAGTTTTGGTGTCGGTGAGCAGATTAAGCACGCACTTGATTACGGTGCAGAAACCATCATTCTTGGCTTGGGTGGGAGCGCAACAGTTGATGGGGGAATAGGCATGCTTCAGGCTCTAGGTGTGACATTTAAAGATGCAGACAATGAGCCCTTACCGATACTGCCCGTCAATTTGGCAGAGGTGCAATCTATTGATACCACTCATCTTGATGAGCGGCTGAAAAAAGTAACCATTGAAATGGCTTCGGATGTGTCCAATCCCTTGCTGGGAGAAAATGGAGCCGTTTCGGTTTTTGGTGAACAAAAAGGTCTCTTGAAGGAAGAGATGTCGCATTACGAAAAGACTCTGGTTCATTATGCAGAACTAATCAGTCGGGCCACTGGTACAGACCATAAATATGAAGCAGGGGCAGGAGCCGCAGGCGGTATTGGGTTTGCGGTTCAGTCTTTCTTTCAATGCAAGTTTCAAAGTGGGCTTACCTTATTAGCTGAACGGGGAAAGTTGCATCTGCTGCTGGAGGATGCAGACTGGGTTATAACCGGAGAAGGTAAATTTGATAATCAATCACTCCAAGGTAAGGTTCCGATTGGCATAAGCCGCATGTCAAAAAAATCAGGCGTATCAGTGCTAGTCTTTGCCGGAAAAATTGAAGAAGGCTTAACTCATTTTCCTGAAGAAGGGATTAAAGCAATCCTGCCAATTGTTGATGCACCAATGTCTTTAAAAGAAGCCATGACTAATGGTCCTATCCTTCTTGAGAGAGCAGTCAAGCGGGCTTTTCACTTGATTGAATCAAATAGGTAGATAAAAATCTACAGATTTTTATCTCTCATCATGAAATCAATTATCTTAGCTAGCCAACTGAGAGAGTCGTGGAAGAGCGAGTTGACCATCCTGGCGCCCAGCTATCTAACTGAGAGAGCATGGGAAGAGCGAGTTGTCCATCCTGGCGTCCAGCTATCTAACTGAGAGAGCATGGGAAGAGCGAGTTGTCCATCCTGGCGTCCAGCTATCTAACTGAGAGAGCATGGGAAGAGTGAGTTGACCATCCTGACGTGTAGCTAGCCAACTGAGAGAGTCGTGGAAGAGCGAGTTGCCCATCCTGGCGCCCAGCTAGCCAACTGAGAGAGCATGGGAAGAGCGAGTTGTCCATCCTGGCGTCCAGCTATCTAACTGAGAGAGCATGGGAAGAGCGAGTTGCCCATCCTGGCGCCCAGCTATCTAACTGAGAGAGCATGGGAAGAGTGAGTTGACCATCCTGACGTCTAACTAGCCAACTGAGAGAGTCGTGGAAGAGCGAGTTGTCCATCCTGACGTCCAGACATCCAACCAGCCGAATGCTTCTCCCAGAACACAGGTGTCGAGTGCAAATTCTCAAAAAAGAATACGCTTAATGATAAACTGAGAGAAATAGAGCATTATCCAGTATGTCATAAACGTTAAGGACGTGAATACACTTGCAGACGATACGAACATACGCAGAGGCTTATCCAATTATTGCTAACATCATTATTTTTGCTTTAGTATCAGTGGTTCTGCTTATACTGAGACGCTTTTTGATGAACCGTATGTACAACCGGCTGAAAAACACGAGTAACTGGTATGTGACGCGCAAGGTAGCCAAGTGGATAAATAACCTCATGCTGGCCATACTCTTTCTCTACATATTTGGAAGTAACCTGACTGGCTTTACAACAGCCATTGGGTTGGCGGGTGCCGGGGTTACCTATGCTTTGAGAGAAGTCATCGTCAGCTTTGCCGGCTGGTTTGCCATTTTATTTGGAGACTTTTTCAACACAGGCGACCGAGTGCTCCTAGGAAGCACCAAAGGAGACGTCATCGATATTGGCGTGCTGCGGACGACTTTGATGGAAATGGAAGAATGGGTGGATGGTGACCAGTACACCGGCAGAATTGTCCGTGTGGCGAATAGCTCCATTTTTACGGCTCCTGTATACAATTACACCGCTGATTTTCAGTTTCTATGGGATGAAATCCATATTCCCCTTCGGTTCAACAGTGACATTGACTATGCAAGGGCCATGCTTTTGGAGGTAGCTGATGAGGTCATTGGAACGTATCATGAACAGTCTGAAAGAGAATGGACAGAGATGAAACGTCGATTTAGAATAGAGAATGCTTCACTGAAACCCCAGGTGTTTGTCTCATTTGATGACAACTGGGTTAAAGTCAGCCTCAGGTATGTTGTAGGTACTAGAGAACGCCGTAAAATCAGAGACGAGCTCTTCCGAATGATATTGAAACGAATTAAAGCATCTGAAAATAAACTTCAGCTGGCCTCTGAGACCATTGAAATCGTTCCATCAGAAGATTAAAATAAAGAAGAGAAAAAGCCTGGATCATTGCTTTTGATGCAGGCTTTTTACATAAATAGTAAATAAAATAAGGAAGTGAACGTTTTGGGAGAAGACCTGATAAAACGAACCCGCTATCCAAACACTGTGCAGTCGATTGCAAAAGAGTTGAAGGAGCTGGGCTTAAAGAAAGATGCTATTGTTCTGGTGCATAGCTCTTTATCAAAAGTCGGCTGGGTTAACGGTGGTGCAGCCGCATTTATAGATGCATTGATGACCGTGATTGATCCGGAAGTCGGCACTTTAATTATGCCAGCACAGCCGGGAGACTGGAGCGAGCCGTCTAACTGGCAGAACCCACCCGTTCCGGAAAGCTGGTGGGAGACTATTCGGGAAACAATGCCTGCTTTTGATCCGGATAAAACACCTTGTCCGTCGATGGGAGTAGTGGCTGACTTGTTCCGAACCTATCCGAATGTGAAGAGAAGCAGTCATCCAGCGGTATCCTTCTGTGCCTGGGGAAAAGAGGCGGAAGAACTGACAGCAGACCACAGCCTCAACTTTGGCTTGGGAGAGCAGTCTCCTCTGAAAAAGCTTTACGATAAAGATGCCCTGGTTTTAGCTGTTGGAACGGATTATGATACGTCGACGGCGATGCACCTGGGAGAATACCGCGCCCCTAACCCGGCCCTAACTGAAGAAGGGGCTCCGATTCTGGACAACGGTAGACGAGTATGGCAAACCTATACTGATATTGAGTTGAACGAAGATCAGTTCATTTCAGTTGGTAAACAACTGGAAGACAAAGGGTTAGTCACTCAAGGTCAGATAGGGAATGCCCAGACCAAATTATACAGACTAAGAGGCGCAGTAGATCAATCAGAACTGTATTTTACTGAATTCAGAAATTAGACTAAATAATAAAAGAGGAAGAAAAAATGCAGATAAGATTTGAAAGAGTCGGACTGAACGAGCTGGAGACACTTCAGTCAATTAGCATTGAAACATTCAAGGACACATTCGAGAAAGATAATACTGAACAGGATATGGCTGATTACTTGTCTACTGCCTGTAGTAAAGAAAAGTTGAAAGCGGAACTTGAAAACGATAACGCCTTTTTCTATTTTCTATACTTTGAAGATGAGCTGGCTGGCTATATGAAGCTTAATCTTAAAGAAGCGCAGACAGAGAATATTGCCCCGGCTGGCTTGGAAATCGAGCGGATTTATATTCGAAAAGACTATAAGCGTAAAGGCTTGGGATCAATAATGCTAGATAAGGCTTTCGAAATGGCTGAAAAGCAAGACTGCACAAGTGTCTGGTTGGGTGTGTGGGAGCATAATGAACCGGCGAAAGCTTTTTATAGAACAAAAGGATTCGAGAAAGTCGGAACGCACTCTTTTTACATGGGAGAAGATAAGCAGCTGGACTGGATTATGCAGGTAAAGCTGTTAGAAAAGTAAGCAATTGTTGGTAAAATGCTTTGAATAGTTAAAAATGTATTGTAATCATTCCTGTGACTTGGTATAGTAACTATGGAATAAAAAATTAAATACGGAAGATCCTGGGAGTCTCGAATTGGAGGCTGAGAGTGATGTATATCAGACCAGTAACCTGATCAGCGTAATGGCTGCGTAGGAAGTATCTTATATATTATGGCTCTTTCCTATGGATTTTTTTCGTTTGGAGGAGTATTTTTTTATGTCAAAAAACTATGTCAACTACGGAAGTTGTGCAGCTGGAAAGCCTGGTTCCACTATGGAAACCACTGGCGCACGGTTTAACTTATCACCAATGAGTGATGATTTTTTCTCAATTATTTTGGGGGCAATCAAGCAAGTCGATTTATCGAAAGTATGGGCGGAGACTGATCATATTTCTACCGTTTACCGGGGAAAAGAAGAAGCTGTCTTTGATGCACTGAAAGCGGCGTATCTCTATGCCTATAAAGAAGGCGTGCATATGACGCTGGAGGCTACTGTTTCAAAAGGCTGTCCTGGTGATTCAGACAGTGATTACACACTGGAAATGGATAACCCACGCGTCAACAATGAAGAAACAAAAGCTATCGACTTCCCGGTTATCGGAAAATTTGCCTTATATCCAATGGGCTCGGACAATTACATGGGCACCATTGCAAAAGTGGTCAACGAAGGTATTGACCGCGGTGTGGTGACCGGATCTGGTCATTACGGCACTAATCTGGGCGGCAGCTCACAGGAAGTCTTCGACTATTTAGAATATGTCTCCAACACTGTAGGTAAAGAAGTCAGTCACTACGTCAGCCAGTTCACTCTGCACTGCAATGTACCAGAAGGAGATGTCCAATGAACAGAAAACCATTAAGTCTCAGAGACTATTTACTCATGTCACTGATTGCCGTTGTTTTTGGGATTGTCTTTTTAATGGCTGTATATGCAGGAACGGCTTTGACTGCTGTACTGACACCGATGGGACTCGGCATACTCGGCTATGAACCTTTTTATGGTATCTGGTACTCGGCAGCCCTCGTCACTACCTACATGATTAGAAAACCGGTAGTCGGTGTTGTCACTGAAGTGGCCACTGCACTCGTGCAGATTCTTTTAGGGAATATGTTCGGAGCCATCGTACTGATTTCCGCTTTTATTCAGGGGATGGGCGTCGAGCTGGCCTTCTTTGCTACTCGGTATGAAAAATATACCTATAAAGTATCGATGCTGGCTGCCGTGATTACCACACTATTCTCCTTTGTCTGGACAGGTTACAGGGACAACTACCTGGCTATGAACGGGGGTATCGTCCTGGCGATTTTCGTCATCCGTCTGTCGAGCGCCTTGTTCTTCACCGGTTTCGTGGCGAAATGGTTGTGCGACAAGCTGGATGAAGCCGGCGTATTGAATCACAACCTGAAAGCCAGTGAAGCCGTTGAGTGAAACGGTTCTGTCAATTGAAAATTTGACATTTGAAATAGAAGGAAAAAAGTTGATTGACCAAGTCAGTCTTGATATTCAAGCGGGTGAGACCGTCCTTCTCTGCGGGAGAAGTGGCAGTGGGAAGAGCACCCTGGCTAATTTGATAAACGGCTATTATCCTGAGTACGGTGGAAAACAGTCTGTTGGCCGACTTGCCATAAAAGATCAGGATATAAGCGGGCAGTCGGTAGTGGAGCGCTCAGACAAAGTGCAGACGATTTTCCAGAATGCGCGGCTGTCATTTTCCATGCGAACGTTGAGAGAGGAAATGGTCTTCTGCCTGGAAAATACCCGGACACCTCTATCAGAAATTAACGGCATCATCGAGGAGAAAGCAGCTGCCTTTCAACTGACTGATTTGCTGGACCGATCTTTTGACGACTTGTCTGGAGGGGAACTGCAGAAAGCAGCTTTTGTCTGTGCCTCGCTGACCGATGTGCCGCTCTTTATCATGGATGAACCCTTTGCCAATATGGATGAAGACACGATGCAGACTTATACTAGCTATATCAAAGAGCTGACTGCCAATGGGAAAGCTGTTCTGATTATCGACCATCACGTCAAAAGGTGGATGGGTGTAGACCGCTGGCTTCTGATGGCTGGCAATCAGCAGCTCACGGATTTGTCTGAGCTGACCAATCAGCAGGATAAAATTAGTCGATTGATAGAAGAAGGAATCTGGCTGGATGAGCTAGAATTAAACAGAAATCCAGTTCAATCGGATGAGTCTATATTAGAACTGGACGGTGTATCCGTTTTTTATGAAGAAACCGTCCGCCGTTCATTCTTCAAAAAAGAAACCACGGTTCATACACTGATAGAGGACGCCAGCTTTGAACTGAAAAAAGGGTCACTTGCTGCCTTGATTGGCCCAAGTGGTGTCGGTAAATCGTCATTATTCAAGGCGATTTTAAAAGCGTCCCCTTACAAGGGAGACATTCGACTTAATCAAGATGATACAAAGAAGCTTAAGCCTAAAGACCTCTATGCTCAAGTGGGCCTAGTGTTCCAGGATCCATCTCTGCAGTTTGTCAAAACAACCCTCTTAGAGGAGATGGCAGTCAGTCTGCGAGCTTGGGAGACGGTTGCGGAAAGCCAGGTTGAACCGGAAGCGAGAGCGATTTTGGCTAAACATGGCTTCGAACAGAAAGAACAGCAGTCACCCTGGGTTATCAGTCAAGGTCAGCAGCGCCGTCTGGCGGTCATCTGCATGACTGTCGGCAAGCAGCAGCTACTCTTAGTTGATGAGCCGACTTACGGACAGGATGCGACCAATGCCAAACTGATTATGGATAAACTCAGTGAACTGTGTCAGGCAGGGATGACTTGCCTGTTTACCAGTCACGACCGTCATCTGGTTGACGCTTATGCTGATCAAATTTTTGAAATCAAAGAGAAGAAGGTGTGGAAGCAAAGATGATTGATTCAATCAACCCGACCGCAAAAACAGTCGGAATTCTTTTAGGCAGTATCGCTTTAGGGCTTACTTTTGAGTGGCGAGTCAATCTGGCTGTTTCATTTTTAGGGATACTGTTTCTAGCTACTTCCAGGCGCACCGAGCCTGCCCGGCTGATGAAAGTAATCCTGCCGCTTGCGGTGATTTCGATGAGTTACTTCTTTACCGGCTGGCTATTTAGTTCCCAAGGCGTTCAATTTGCTTCTGGCGCTTCTGATTTAGCCTTGCCGACAGGACGAGATTTGGTGAATGGATTGAATCTGAGTTCGCGCATTTTTGCTTTTGCGATGCTGGGAATCAGTTACGGAATGACAACAGACTCCGGTGAACTGATTGCCAGTCTAATTCAGCAGGCTAAGATGCCGATGAAGATGGGCTACGCTATTTTGACCGCAGTGAACCTGACCTCACTTATCAAGACTGAACATGAACAGTCCAGATTGGCGCTTCAGGTCCGAAATATTCCTGTGAAGCCTCTGGACAGCAAGCCACTTTTTACGATGATGGTCCGAATGGTACGCTGGTCAGAGCGTTTATCTTTAGCTATGGAGTCCAAAGGCTTCAGCGAAGACCGCGTGATGCAGCTGCAGATGACCATCAAAAAAAGAGATATTCTTTTTGCAGGTGGACTGCCACTGTTTATTATTTTGTTAAGTCTTTTTATAGTGTAACTAGTTTCGTTTGAGTTGTAATAAATATGAAGCCAATATATCTGGCAATACGAAATGCCTTCAGGTTAAATACCTGGGGCTTTTTTGTGTTTACTTAGGTTTAAACTTGAATGTTTTAAGGGGTTCATATGAGATAGATTTGTATTTTAAATATTTAATTTTGTCATAAAATAGGGTTTACTTTTAACAATAAAAGTGTGTATAATGAATATACACAATATAATCATTTAGGAGGAGTTATGAATATACTTCTTTCGAGAACGACGGATAAGCCGATATATGAACAAATTAAAAATCAGATAAAGAAAAGTATTCTAAGCGGTGAGATGGTTGAAGGCGAGTCCCTGCCGTCAATGAGAAAGCTGGCTAAAGATTTGGAAGTCAGCGTAATAACAACTAAACGGGCATATGAGGATTTGGAGGCAGAAGGTTATGTAACGTCACTTGTGGGGAAAGGCACTTTTGTAGCTAAACAGGACGTAGATATTTTAAAAGAAAGTAAAGTTAGACAAATAGAAGACAATTTTAAAATCCTCATAGAGGATGCCAAGATGATTGGTTTATCGCTCGAAGATCTCCATGTACTTTTAGAAAACAAATTTAAGGAGGAAAGTGAATGACTAGAGATGCGATTGTATTAAAAGAGGTGAGTAAAACATTCGAATCTTTTTCAATAGACAAGCTAAGCTTTAGTGTAAAAAAAGGCTATATCACAGGTTTAATAGGCCCGAATGGTTCTGGAAAGACAACTACAATCAGGATGATTATGGGTTTGCTCAAATCTGGCCGTGGTTCAATAAAGATTTTCGGAGAAGAGATGGCAGGAAATGAAGAAAAGATAAAAGAACGCATTGGATTTGTCTGTCCTGAAAATAGCTATTACGATCACTTATCAGTTAAACAGACAGGTCGACTGGTCTCAGCTTTTTATAGAAAATGGGATAATGACCTCTTTTCTCACTACATAAACCTATTTGAACTACCTCTGAAATCCAAAGTCAGTCAATTATCAACGGGTATGAAAATGAAGTTGTCTTTATCTCTTGCACTCTCTCATCATGCTGACTTGATCCTCTTGGACGAGCCGACATCTGGACTAGACCCCCTTGTAAGAAGAGAGGTACTGGATATTTTGTCTGACATTATTCAGGATGAAGACAAAACGATTCTATTTTCAACGCATATTCTTAATGACTTAGAAAGAGTCGCAGACTACATTGTATTTTTAAACAAAGGACAGTTAGTGTGCAGTCAGTCAAAAGAGCAATTGCAGGATGAATTTAAGCTGATTAGGGGACCATCTGTACTATTGGACGCAGAGTTGAAAAGTTTGTTTATTCATCTAAAAGAGACAGATATGGGATTTCAGGGCTTGTCGAAAGAGCACCAGGCTTTCAAAGAGTTGTTTGGAGAGAAGGTACTGATTGAACCTACTTCAATAGAGGATATCATGGTGTATACACTGAAAGGAGAGCCTCATGCAAGCATTACTAATGAAAGAGTACTTAGTGAATAGAAAGCAAATTGTAATTGATTTCATTTTTTTAGCTATATTAATTCTTCTGAGAGGAATCATTGGGAATATACTATATCTTGGAATATTACTTAGCTGTTTTTCCCCTATCTCAAGCGAACTCAATGAGGGAATTGATAATGATATACTAATCAACAGCCTACCCGTTTCACGAGGGAAAATAGTGTTAAGTAAATATCTGTACAGCCTACTGACAGGGGTGTTTTATCTAGTTATTGTGTTTTTGATAAGTCTGTTCAATGGTCATTTTGAAGTCATTAGGGTTGGTGAATTGTCAGTAGCATTCTTGATTATCGCCTTGTATTTATCAGCGTATTATCCACTAAAATATTTAGTTGGAAAAGGGTTTGCTGTATTTAGTTTTATCGGCCATTTTATTATTCTATCCGCACTAGTTTATTCAGTATATATTCAAGGAGAGAACTTTGACTATTGGGGATTTCAAAGCTTGTATGATATGCTTTCTACACTTCAAATTATTATTTTAGTCATTCTTTTCTCATCAGCTTTACTGACGGTATCATATAGATTTTCAAGGGGATTGTACAGTCGTGAAGATTTCAAATAGTGAAGTGGTAGAAGAATAACTTTTCAGGTCAAAGAATTATTAAGAATACGAAAAGAAAGACCAAAGTTGATAGACTTTGGTCTTTCTTTTCGTAAATAAACGACTACTTACTTAACTTCTGTTTTTCCTTTTCATACTCTTCTTCCGAAATATCTCCTCGGGCGTATTCTTCTTCGAGAATATTTCTTACAGAATCATTGTCTTTAGGGTAGGTTCTGTTGTCCAGTATCTTCTTTAATACGACAAAAAGCAGAAGACCTAGTAGGATAAGAAAAATAACGATTCCGAGTATAATGTATATTTCAACGGGACCACCAAACAGGGTGTAGATGAAAAAATGCATGGGAACGCCTCCTCACGATTCTTTTTTTAATTATATCACAAGCGTTGCATGGTCATAAAGTATCACATGTATGTAAAGAGCAGGCCTGTTACATTCGAGAAAAAATAGAAGACTTAAGTGTTAATTTAGGTGGGAGTGTCTGATACTCTGAAAAAGCTTATACCGGCACTCTAGCATAATCGGTCCAAGGTGGTGATAGAGTAAGGAAAAAAAGTACAATTTATTTCAATTAAATCAGCTTTTCATGTTGACATTCATACTCGTTCGCGTTAAGATATAAGACGGTATTGTTTGCCGCCACTGTAGGCCTCGGAAACTTATATTGGATCAAACAATGAGAGTCTTTCCCCATTATATTAGCTCGGTACAGCTAAAGCCCGGGAAAGCAATTATTGCAGAAAATTGAATTTTGAATGAAAAATTTGGAGGTTAAGATCGTGCGTACAACATTTATGGCAAATGAAAGCAACATTGAACGCAAATGGTATGTAGTCGACGCTACAGACATTCCTTTGGGACGTCTATCAACAGTCGTTGCATCTATCCTACGCGGAAAAAATAAACCAACGTATACACCACACGTAGACACTGGTGACCACGTTATCGTAATTAATGCAGGCGAAGTAAAATTAACTGGTAAGAAAGCAAGCGACAAGATTTATTCTCGTCACTCAGGACACCCAGGTGGATTGACTCAAATGTCAGCTGGAACAATCCGTGCTCAAAGACCGGAACGTTTAATTGAAATGTCAATTAAAGGTATGCTTCCACACAACTCATTAGGACGCAAGCAAGTTAAAAAACTTCACGTATACGCTGGCCCTGAGCACAAGAACCAAGCTCAACAGCCAGAAACACTAGACATCACAAACTTGATTTAAGGAGGGACATCCATTGGCACAAGTACAATATAAAGCAACAGGTCGTCGTAAGAACTCAACAGCTCGTGTAATCATGACTCCGGGTTCTGGTAAAATTACTTTCAACGGTAAAGATATTTCTGAATATTTAAACTTTGATCACTTACATTTAGTAGTAAGACAGCCACTAGCTGTAACTGATACAGTAGACAGCTATGACATCTCAATTAATGTTCACGGTGGTGGATTCTCAGGACAAGCAGGCGCTGCTCGTCACGGAATCGCTCGTGCACTATTACTTGTAGATCCTGATTTCCGTTCAGCACTGAAATCAGCTGGACTTCTAACACGTGACCCACGTATGAAAGAACGTAAAAAACCAGGTCTTAAAAAAGCGCGTAAATCTCCACAATTCAGTAAACGATAAGAATACTGTGTATATGGAAATGGAGAACCCCATCAAAAATGGGGTTCTTTTTTTTAAGCACAAACCAGTTTGCTGAATTGTGACAGTTTGCTAGAGCCGTAGGAACGAAGTGACGTACGGATATAGTATGCGTAATGAGTGAAACGAATGAAACGAATGGAGCCTCAAAACGTTACCTTCTGGGGGATTCATGTGTTGCTCAAGAGATACAACAGCGAACCGCAATCAACAATAAATAAAGCAACAACTATAGAGGTGGTGGAACATATGACTCCAAAAGAAAAAATGCAGAAGCTGATAAAGAACAAGCAAGGCGGCGGAAAAGATATCCAAAGAAGTACAGCCAAAAACGACCAGAAGTACATGCGAAAAGCTCCGATTATATTTAAGTAAGCTTCTATACAGTATTTCAAGACACTTTCCTTCTGAAGGTGTTTTTTATATGTCTAACCGAAAACCGACCGTTCAAACAAAGAACTACCTTTTTACTAGACTGAGTCACAAAATTTCTCAAGTTCTCTCAAGTTCTCTCAAGTTCTCTCAAGTTCTCTCAAGTTCTCAGTCAAGTGTTATCGCATTACTTTTGTAATAGTGCCGTTTTGAAAGCTAGAATGTGATATGATTTTAATAACCGAATAAGAGTGATAGTATAAGCTGGATTTTATAATGAAGTTAGCCACCTAGGCTAATATAAAAAAACGCCATGTGAATTTCATGTTATATTGAAGTTACCACTAACTCTCAATAGACAGGATGAATTCACATGACGCACTCTAACG